>NZ_JBCAQT010000012.1:0-167597 GCF_038419845.1 Marinimicrobium sp. C2-29 | reverse complement strand
CTCACCCATGTTCGTCGGGCCACTCCAGACCCCGGAACCGCTGTAGAGCACAATTGGCAACACTGGCGGCAACTTTCGGCCCCGGCGTAAAGGCTCATGCCGGATAATGTCCTGATACAACAGGCCCATGTAAGTCATGATCCGACAGGCCATAAAGTAGTCGTCGGACGACTGAAACTCGATCAGCAGGTACAGATACAACCAATCCGGCCCCATCTTGACCCGCCAGATACTGTCATCGTGACGCTCCCGTAAATCGTCCGTGGTAAAGCTTGCCTTGAAGGGCTCCAGCGTCTGGAAATCAATCTCGTCGATCCACTCCGGCCTGACGAAGCCCTCCAGCAGATCCTGAACGATCCTGGGGTTGCTGAACAGCAGCTTGTAGCCCGCGTCGTACGGTGTGGAATCCTTGTTGTTACGCATAACGGCTCCTGAATAACTGGTTGGATAAACAGTATTTCAGGCCGGGAATATTGTCAACGCTGTACAGCGTGCCATACGCGATAGGGGGTAACGAGGAGGAAACGGAGGGCGGGAGAATTCCGGCCCCCAACGGCATGTGGCGCTACCGCTTACATGCCCTACAGAACCTATGGGCGGCTTGTAGGGCAGGTGAGCCTAAGCGCCACCTGCCCGAAAGCAGACATGCACAACACCTGCCGGCTGTGAACCACCCCACAACGCAAACAGCAGGTACAAGTCCAGCTCATCAATCCTCTCGATGCTACAATTCGCAGAAAATTGCCCGCTCAGGAGGTGCCATGAAGCCCGTATCCCTCAACGCCATTGTTGATGCATTGGAATTCCAGTCAGATGATATTTCAGCTTTTCTGAACCTCGAAACCGGGGAGGTGGTAACAGTGACGACGCAGGACGAGATGATCGCGCGTGATGAGGCAGAGAACGGGCCGGAATGGATGGCCGAAGTGGCTGAACTGCTGCGGGACGTCCAGGAGTCCGGCAATTACCTACAACTACCGGACGCATTCGAAATTCACGAATATCGTTTGATTGAAGACTTCTGTTTTGAGCTCGAAGACCCGGATGTGCGAGAAACGATGCTCAGAGCCATCAAAGGCAGTGGTGCGTTCCGTCGCTTCAAAGACAAAGCCGCCGACTTTGAAATCATCGAAAGCTGGCACTCTTATCGAACGTCCCGGCTGGAATCGATGGCCAAAGACTGGTGCAACGCCAACGACATTCCATGGACCCGATAGAGGTCAAGAGCAGTAAGAACGTGCGCGGCAACCGGCAGGTACGATTCGCTCCGAAACGTCGGACTGACCGGCCCTACGACTCAAATACCTCCGCGAGCGTCTCGACATCCAACACCCGATCACTCCAGCCCGTAGGGTGGACTCCGCCCACCGCATCGAATATGTCACCTGCCAATGGTGGGCAAAGCCCACCCTACTATCTGCGACTCATCAATTGATCAAAAAAAATACCCTCCGTCCCCTTTTTTCAGCCGCCGCAACACATGCGGCGGCTGTGCTTCTATTACTGCACCGGCAGGGTAATAGTGCCCGTGTGCACCTCGCCCGCCTTGGTCTCATAGGCGTAGTCAAAGGTAATGGTGTTGTTATTCGTATCGGTGTCATCGGACATGTACTCCGATACAGGCAACCGATACCAGAGACCATCCTGAATGTTCATGCCATTGAAAACCTGATGGTTGGAATTATTGGTGACATTCTCGTTACCCGCCGTGCTGTAAGCGAAGACCTTGCTGCTCTGGTAAGAAAAGTCACCCTCGTCCACGATCGTATAGGAGGTGTTGAAATACTCCGTGTAAGAGTCGCTTTCTACCAACGTCTTGGTTAAGACAAAGTTTTCCAGGTTAGCAATTGCCAGGGGCAGCATCACATAAACGTTGCGGTTGTAGTCGGTCGGGCTGGCCGTTTCTCCGGCGCTGTTCTCGGTTTTGATCGCCGTGCCGTTATGAGTGTAGTTATCGTTGTCCAGCTGTACATCGGCAATGTCAAAGGGCGCCGTTGATACTGCCTCAAAGCTGGCAAAATCACCATAGGGATCGGACTGGGTATCACCCAGACGATCGAGCACGGTATCCACCTCATAGCGGTAGCGGTAACCCGCCGTCAGGGAACCGGCCGGAGTAAGCGACAGCAACGTGTCGTTAAGGCCGAGCGACGATTCCACCGCTACGTCAACATTGTCGGCCGTAATCAGGGTCGAGCCGGGCACGACCAGGTCGTCAGCACTCTCATTGCCTTGTATCACAGTAATGGCGTTTTGCTGCATCAGCGCCACCGAATCGTCTAGTAGCTCAATGGGGCTGGAGTAGAACACGCTGAACCCATAGTCCGGAGCGCTCACACGGGGAGAGGTAGTAACCACGGTCAGATCTGACTGGGGTGTACCCAGCCGCGGCTGAATCACCAGGTCGAGCACCTCGGTTGAAGTGGGCACATGGTAGTAGGAGTCGGCGTTGTTCTGTGACGAGCTGATGAAAAACCGACCATCGCCGTTGTCACTGATATGAATACTGGCACTGCGGTAGTGGTTGCCGTTCCACTCAAAAGCGGGAAGCATCACCGAAATGCCATGATCCAGCTCGACGTCGAGCCGATACTGCTGTGTCTGCTCATCGTAGGTGGCGCTCACTTCGCCGTTGATCTCATCCTGGATGCTCAATGTCAGGCTCTCGCCCATGGGGTTCAGGTCGTCATCCAGCACCGAAACTCTCAGTTCCAACGAGTGCCAATCCGCGCCCGGGCGCTGCAAATACAGACTGCCCTGTGACTTGACCTCGTCGGCGGCCAGTCTCAATCGCGTCTCGTGCAGGCTGCCGGCGGATACCGGAGCCCACTCAAGCGCGCCATCATTGTTCAGGTCCAACTGTGCAGACATGGTGGTGTAGATGTGAGAGGGCAGGGTAATGCTGTATTCGCCAGTCTCTTCGTCGACGCTGGACGAGTGGCGATAGGCATCGCTATTGGAACCCTCGCCATAGTGGGACGTGGCGGAAAACTGCAGATTGGTGATCGGCTCCTGATCCTCCTGATGGAGGACAAAGAAATTCAGGGTTTCTCCCTCTGATACCCCGATGGTGCCAAAATCCTGAAAGACGGTGCCGGCGGTGGCCGCACGGGTGCTACCAAAGGCGGTACGCTCGATAAACTCATCTCCCTCACTGTGCAGCAATAACACATAGTCTGAGGCTGCCGGCAGGCCTTCGATCTCAAAGCCACCATCGCTTATCGCGGCCGGCTCGCCCCATTGAGAACCGCCGATCATGACGGTGACAGAGCCGCCGCTGACTGGCTCATCCGTACCCAGATCGACCACTTCGCCGTGAAGCGTCACCGAGGGCGATGATTGTTCCTCGAGCTGCTGGCGCAGCAGATCATTCTGCTCGATCAGAGCATTGGCGACTTCGGCGTCGCCGTCATTGTCTTCAACTTCAAGGCAGGCGCTCAGCGAGAGCGCAATGAGGCTGGCGGAGAGGATAGAGAGGATCTTGATGGCTTGTTTCATCCTTTTGTCCCTTATGTTGGTTGCGTGTAAGTCCACTTACTCCTGGGCAAGTCGGCGCGAATGGTAATAATGAGCGACTCGTATGTCCATAGAAATGCCATCAAAAAGCGGAAAGTTACGCCAAATACCGCGATAAACCCCACTCATGCCCCCAAAGCGTGGTTATATTTTGAGCGGCACTCCCATTCCCCGACGAGTCCGGCTGACGGGGGCTGCCAGCGCACGCCGTCGCCAACTACGCTGCGGGCGCCCCAATAGTTTGAACACTGTCACACTTTTCCTTATGATGCGCGAGGCCGATTCGGCGCTATGGGTTTCAGTCGCCTGTTCAATTATTGACCAGCCTCCCAGAATCAGGGTGGTATTCTTGCATTTGCCCGTATCGCCACCTATTATCCGTTCACCAATTGAACAATGCGCCCAGGAAGGGCTCTCAGACCCAAACTCTGGTTATACCGTCATGACAAGGTAGGGCGGTAGCGTATCCAGAGCCAAAGCTGTAAAATCTTTAAAGCCAATCGCCCACTACAGGGTGGTTTTGGCAAAAAAATAGACGCTAACTTGCGAGGAAAAAGCTGGAAAATCCCGCAAAATCCTGAAATCTGTCAAGCAACTCCGCTTGCTCCGCCCGTGACGAATACCCGGATAATCACTCTATGCCCACGTTCCCCCAAAACCTGAGCACCATCCTTCATATAGGTGCTGGTCATGCTGATGAACTGCCTGAATACCTGAATACCAACACCAAGCGCATTGTGCTGGTCGAGCCGAACCCCAAACTGGCCGAGAACCTGCGTCGCCAAGCGGCGGAAGACGAACGAGTTGAGGTCCTTGAAGTTGCCGTATCCGATGACCCCCAGCGCAACCTCCTGTCGGAATACAACATCCCGGAAGCGGCTAGCGTCTACAAGCCCGACGGGCTTTACAAGCTATATCCCGGGCTGAGAAGCATTGCCCAACACTCGGTAGAGGTTCGCCAACCCGCTGCGCTGGTTGCAGACGTACTCCCCGCCGGTGAGTCCAACCTGTTGGTCGTTCAGGCCCCGGGCGCCGAGCAGGGCATCATAAAGGCCCTGGCGGCCGAGAACCTGCTGGAACGTATCAGCCATCTGTTGCTTACTTCTCCAGAGGAGCCTTGCTACACCTCCGGTAGCGCCGCGCCAGAGGTGCTTGATGCCTTAAAGGAGGGCGGCTTCGAGGTGGCGAAAGAAGATCACTCAAATCCCGACTGGCCACAGTGGCACCTGACGTTCGACGCACGGGCTCATACGATCAAAGTGCTACGCACGGAAAATGAACAGCAGAAGCAACGTATTCAGTCATTGGCCGCCAGTTTGGACGACGAAAGAAAAAAAGCAGAAGCCAACACCCAAAATCTTGCAAACGAATTGAAACAAGAAAAAGAACAAGCGGCAGCACTGAAAACTGAGCTGGAAAACCGCACCAACCAGTTAAAGCAGGAAGGGCAAAAGCTGCAAGAAGCTAACGCCAAACAGGCCAAGACCCAAGACCTCGCAAACGAATTGCAACAAGAAAAAGAACAAGTGGCAGCACTGAAAACTGAGCTGGAAAACCGCACCAACCAGTTAAAGCAAGGCGAGCAAAAGCTGCAAGAAGTTAACGCCAAACAAACCGAACTCACCGAGCGCTTTCAGCAACACGAGAAAACCGTCAACACTCAAAAAGAGCAGCTCGAACGCGCCCAAACCGCCCAGGCAACCGCTGAACAGAAAGCATCAGACCTGGTCAACAGAGTTCAATCATTGGAGCAGCAGCTTAGAGCCCAGCAAGCAACTCAACAGCAGTCCGACAAATTGCTCCAGCGTATGGAATACCTGTTCGAGCAGCAAAGCCTGCAGCTGGAGCAAGCCGCTAATGCGCTCGGTCGCCACGTCAGTGCCACCGCAAAGACCACCGCCAAAGAGCTGGAAGCCGGTATACAACTCCAGCAGCAATATGGCTCCCAACTGGTCGGGCTGGAAGAGCAGGGCAAGCGCCTGCCCGCCACCGTGGCGCTTCAGTTATCCCGCCAGCTTAAGGCCCAGCCCTACGACGTCATTATCGAAATGGGCAGCGGTGTCACCACCTCGTTTCTGGCCCACACCCTGCGCAACCAGCCTCACAACTCCGGAAGCAAAGAGTCCGGTAGCACCGATGTGGCCCACTACATTGACCCCAGTGATGAAGACCTGCCCAAGCGCATCGTATGCTTCGAGCACAATCGAGCCCGGTTCCACCACCTGCAAAGCACCCTGAAACAAAGCGGGCTGGCGCCGGTGGTCAATCTTCACTTCTCACCACTGGTTCCCTACCAGCACCAGGGCAGGGAATACCTGTATTACGATTGTGCCAACCGCTTGCAGCAACTGGCCAACCTGTTTGAAAACCGCCAGGCCAGAATCTTTATCCTGCTGAACGAAAGCGCCGGAGAACAGCAGCCGGACCGCTTCGCGGCACTGCCTCAATTATTGCAATACCTGTCCGCCCACACCCTGGACATTGTCGTTAACGACGTCGAAAAGGATGATGACATGATGAGCGAATGGCAGGTATTGCTCAGCAGCCGCGGCCTGGAACATCAGTCCGCCGTCGAGTTTGGTGCACCCAGTGCGCAGCGCCTGACCGTCAACCCCTAACCCGCGAAAGGATGCAGGAGTCAAAAGATGCCATTGGATAAACCCCTAAACCTCGACTTTGAACAAACCAGTCAGAGTCGCTCCGGGCTGGCCGATCAGCGCGAGCACACCTCAAATGGAACAAACCTCGCGGGCCAGGTAAGCGAGCTGAAAAAAGAACTGCAAGCCAAAAACAGAATACTGGACGCTAAAAACCAGGAAATCAGCGAACTCAAAATCAAAAACCGTCAGTTGAATGACACCAACAACGACCTCCAGGCCCGGCAAAAAATACTGGAAGAGGAGCTCGGCAAAGCCGAAGCTCAAATTGAACTGATTCAGGAGCTGCTCCTGGACGAAGATGACAGCGAGGAAAGCAGTACCCATGAGTAAAACCATACTGGTCACCGGCGGCGCCGGCTTTATTGGCTCCGCCGTCGTACGCGAGCTGATCAACCACAGTGAGCACACCGTCATCAACCTGGACAAGCTCACCTACGCCGGCAACCTGGATTCGCTCACCAACGTGGCCGACAACCCGCGCTACCAGTTTGTGCAGGCCGACATCACCAATGCCGAACAGATGGACCGCATTCTGGCCGACACCCAGCCGGACATTGTCATGCACCTGGCCGCCGAGAGCCACGTGGACCGGTCCATCGACGGCCCAGCGGACTTTATTCAGACCAATATTGTTGGCACCTATATCCTGCTGGAAGCGGCCCGCAAATACTGGGCCGGCCTGAAAACCAGCAATGCGGCCAAAGCCGAAGGCTTCCGCTTCCATCATATCTCCACAGACGAAGTCTATGGCGACCTGGAAGGCACAGACGACCTGTTTACCGAGGCCACCCCCTACGCCCCCAGCAGCCCCTATAGTGCCAGCAAGGCCAGCTCGGACCACCTGGTCCGCGCCTGGGGCCGCACCTTTGGCCTGCCGGTCGTCATCACCAATTGCAGCAACAACTACGGGCCTTACCACTTCCCGGAAAAGCTCATCCCGCTGATGATCCTCAACGCCCTCGCGGGCAAGCCGCTGCCCGTTTATGGCGACGGCCAACAAATTCGGGATTGGCTCTATGTTGAAGACCACGCCCGTGCCCTGATCCTGGTTGCCCAAAAAGGCGAGCTGGGAGAAACCTACAACATCGGTGGCCACAACGAAAAAGCCAACCTGGAAGTGGTAGAAACCCTCTGCGACTTGCTGCAAGAGCTGGTACCAAAAGACGCGAGCTACCGGGACCTGATCACCTTCGTCACCGACCGCCCCGGCCACGACCACCGTTACGCCATCGACGCCAGCAAAATCGAGAAAGAACTGGGCTGGACGCCGGCCGAGACCTTCGAAACCGGCCTACGCAAAACCGTCCAGTGGTACCTGGACAACAAACCCTGGTGGCAAAAAGTCCAAGACGGCACCTACCGCGGCGAACGCCTAGGCATAACCACCTAACTCCCCGTAGGGCGGATAAGCCTAAGGCGCATCCGCCGTAACCGAAACCGCAGGGCACCCATACGGTGCTAATCCAAACGCGAAAATGGCCGCAAAATATATGAAAATCCTCCTCCTAGGCCAAACCGGCCAGGTCGGCTTCGAACTAAAACGCACATTCGCGCCTCTAGGTAACATCGTCGCCCCCACCCGCGACCAACTCGACCTCCTCCACGAAGAGGCGGTACAGCGCTACCTGGACGAACACCAGCCGAATCTGATCCTCAACGCGGCGGCCTACACCGCCGTCGACAAAGCCGAAAGTGAACCAGAGCTTGCCGGTAAATTGAACGGCGCTTTGCCGAAGCAACTCGCAGACTACGCCCGGGAAACCGGTGCGGTTCTGATTCATTACTCATCCGACTATGTGTACCCAGGGCAGGGCGAGCAGCCCTTTGATGAGAGCGCACCCACCGGCCCTTTGAGCGCTTACGGCAAAACCAAACTGGAAGGCGACCAGGCCATTGTTGATAGCGGCTGCAAGCACTACATCTTCCGCACCAGCTGGGTTTACAGCGCCCGTGGCCACAACTTCATGAAAACCATGATTCGCCTGGGAAAAGACAAAACCGAACTCAAGGTCGTGTCCGACCAGATCGGCGCGCCAACGCCCGCCCGGCTGATCGCCCAGGTATCCCTGCTGGCTTACGCCCGCGATATAAAGACCGGCATCTACCACCTGGCCCCCGAGGGCGAAACCAGCTGGCAGGGCTTCGCGCAAGCTATCTTTGAGCAGTGCGCAACCCGAGGTAAAGACCTAACCATTACGTCGGAGGCCGTCAAGCCCATCCCTACCAAGGACTACCCCACACCGGCCGAGCGGCCGCTAAATTCGCGCCTGAATCTACAAAAGCTAGAGCAGGCACTGGACACCACCATGCCCCGCTGGGACGATCAACTGACACAAACCCTAGAAGAATTTCTTGAGTACCAGGAGCAATAATGAAAGGTATTGTACTGGCCGGCGGTTCCGGCACGCGGTTACACCCCATCACCATGGGCGTTTCCAAACAGCTGTTGCCCATTTACGACAAACCCATGGTGTATTACCCCATCTCGGTACTGATGCTGGCCGGCATTCGGGATATTCTGATCATCAGCACTCCAGACGATATGCCCCAGTATCAGAATCTGCTGGGCACTGGTGAACAGTTTGGTGTGACCTTTACCTATAAAGTGCAGCCCAAGCCCGAAGGCTTGGCTCAGGCCTTCATTATTGGCGAGGAGTTTATTGGGGACGATAGCGTCTGCCTGGTGCTGGGCGATAACATCTTCCACGGCCAGCACTTTAGCGAGCAGCTAAAACGCGCCGCTAGTAAAGAGAAAGGCGCCACCGTTTTCGGCTACTGGGTCAAAGACCCCGAGCGCTTCGGTGTCGTGGAGTACGACGAAACCGGCAAAGCCATCAGCATCGAAGAAAAGCCCAAAGAGCCCAAATCCAGCTATGCGGTAACCGGCCTTTACTTCTACGACAACGACGTGGTCGAAATCGCCAAGTCCGTTGAGCCCTCCGAGCGCGGCGAGCTGGAAATTACGTCCATCAACAATGCTTATCTTGAGCGCGGAGATTTGAGTGTCGAACGTTTGGGGCGCGGCTTTGCGTGGTTGGACACAGGTACTCATGACAGCCTGTTAGAGGCGGCTCAATATGTGCAAACTATCGAACATAGACAGGGGCTTAAGGTCGCTTGTTTGCCAGAAATTGGTTGGCATAACGACTGGATCAATGATGAGCAGCTGAAAAAGCAAGGTAATCAGTTAAAGAAGACTCAGTACGGAAGGTACTTGCTACGTTTGTTAAGTGAAAAATCACGAATCAAGTAAGTAAATCACCAAATCACGGGTTGGACAGCCAGCCAAAGTTGGGATTGGTAATAGGAATAAACTGGTAGTATGAAGTATTTATCGGCAGGAAATAGACTCTTTCTGAATAAGAGGTTTGCTCAGGCAGTGGAACGCTATCTTGAGGCAGCCGAGCAATATCCTTTCATGGTGGACAGTCTCAAGATGAATATCAGGCTCGCCATTCGATATAGTGATGTGGAGTATGACAATAGCAGGTTAGAGAGGACGTCACTTTCAGTGCTTGAGCCAGAACTTCGCGAAGCGTTTGGCTTGCCAAAGGCGCCCCAAGAGCCGCTGATTCGTCCAGAGAAGCTGGGGCAGTACCAATTTGATAAGATCGTAGAGTCTGGATTGTTTGATCCAGCCTATTATCGGAAGCAGTGCGCTGGTGAGCTAAAGGAGGGGAGCAACCCCTTGGCACACTACCTGGACGTCGGTATGTCGAAGGGCTACAACCCATCAGTAGAATTTAATACAAACTTCTACAAAAAGCATAACCCAGACGTTGTAAAGGCCGGCATGAACCCCTTTATTCACTACGTGTGTAATGGGCAGGCTGAAGGGCGCGAAGCGGTGCCTCAGCCCTATCAATCCCGTTACGAAGTGGCTCCTGTTGAATATATCCCTCGAGTACCTAAGGGAACACCGCCACCGCCGACGCTGGTTAAGCCGATCTGTTTCTACCTGCCGCAGTTTCACGCCATCCCTGAAAATGACGAATGGTGGGGTAAAGGATTCACCGAGTGGACAAACGTTAGACCCGCAAAGCCACAGTTTGAAGGCCATTATCAGCCTCATGTGCCCCATGAGGATATTGGTTACTACAACCTACTGGATCGTGAAACTCAGGCAAAGCAAATTGAGCTGGCAAAACAATATGGTATAGGTGGTTTTTGCTATTACCTTTACTGGTTTTCTGGTACGCGGTTGCTGGAGCAGCCTATCGACAATATGCTCGCCGATCCGACTCTGGATTTTCCATTCTGCGTCTGTTGGGCAAACGAAAATTGGAGTCGACGCTGGGACGGGTTGGATCATGATCTGCTCATGGTACAAGACTACTCTGCAGAAGATGATATTGCTTTTATCACTAATATCTCCAAGTACCTCAAGGATGATCGATATATCCGCGTTGATGGAAAACCGCTGTTAGTGATCTATCGGCCGAACCTGTTTCCTGACATGAAGTCAACTGTCAGACGCTGGCGCCGTTGGTGTCGGGATAATGGCGTTGGGGAAATCTACCTGGCTTATCCGCAATCTTTTGAGAAGGTTGATCCCACCGTTTATGACTTTGATGCCGCGCTGGAGTTTCCGCCAAACAACAGCAAACCGCCCAATATCACTGACGATGTTACCCCGCGTGTGGAGGACTATCAGGCAAAGGTATATGACTGGCGAATCTTTGTAGAGCGAAGCGAAGAATACGAAGATCCGGGTTACACTTTATTCAGAAGCGCCACGCCAGCATGGGACAATACCGCTAGAAAGAAGAGCAAAGGCACAATCTTTCATAATAGCTGCCCTAAACTGTTCACAAAATGGCTGGAGAATGCCTTTTCTGAGACCTTGGCTCAGCGAAACAACCCAGACGAACGTTTGGTATTTATTAATGCATGGAATGAATGGGCAGAAGGTGCGCACCTGGAGCCCGATCAAAAATATGGTTATGCATGGTTGCAAGCCGTAAGAGATGCACATGAAACAGTGTTTCAAAAAGATAGAAGGCATCCTTCTATCTACGAAATGCGGTGGAATAAACTGAATGCCCTCTTTAACGGAGAGCTAAATAAGGAGCAGTTTGCATTTCTGGCAGACTATGAGAGCCTTTTAAGGCAAGGTAGGAGCCACGGATTGAAGTATAGTGCCAGTCAAGGCGCTCCAAGATACACCGCATTGGACGGACAGATTACTAACATTGAGACACGCGAGGCAGTCTCAAATATTAGTGACGCCATTTACGGTTCTGGAACATACTGTTTCGTGGTTTTGCAATATAATAAATCTGAGTTAACAATTGAGTGTGTGAAATCCATACTCAGACTCAAGAAAAGCGGATTTGACGTTAAGGTTGTAGTTGTTGATAACAACTCAGAAAAGGAACATGTTGAGGCGATTGATAAAGAACTTGCAATCGATCCTGATGTAGTAATTTTGCACTCTGAAGTAAATAAGGGATTCTCAGGAGGCAACAATATTGGGTATCGCTATGCGAGAAACGAGCTTAAAGCAAAGTTCTGTGTTGTTATAAATAATGATACGGCAATTCATCAAAAGAACTTCATTGAGAAGTCGCTGATTCTATTCAAAAGTTACTCTTACTCTTTACTCGGGCCGGACGTTTGTATTGATGAGTCACGCCATGAAAATCCATGGAATGACTTCATCTTTAGTTCCACTGAGTTTAAACAATTACGTGATATCCGTGTTGCGGAGCGAAAGAATTACTTAGAGAGTCAGCAGGCATCATTTAAGAAAATCGGAAAATCAACCACGTCCAGCAAACTACTGTTGAATCCAGTGCTACAAGGAGCGGCTTTCGTTGTATCCCCGATTTATATCTCAGACCATGAAGATCTGTTTGACGAACGCCTCTTTTTGTATGGCGAAGAATTTTTGTTGGCTACAGATTGTCTTGTAAATGGAGATCTTTGCGTATACAGCAGCGAGCTGACTATTGAGCACCATGAGGGCGCCTCAACTGCAGCTCTGCCAGCACACGATAAGATGATGCTTGGATATGATTCAGCAATAAATTCGATTGAGTTCTGTTTAAATCGACTCGAAAGAAAGCATGACGCATCTACTGGGAAGACTGTACCGCATGGCAATAGGAGTTTAATCAAAGAGTTGGTTGCCGCTGGAGGGAGACACGTTTTGGTTGATTTATTGTTTTGTCAGCCAGGATATCATGGGGGAGGGGAGTACGGGAAGGCTGTCTTTAAGAAGTTGGCTGACGAGTACGCTACCCAAGGTGGCTTCGAGTTGTGGGTCGCAATGAATCCTGCATTGTTCATTGATCAATGGGTTTGGGATTTATGTAAAAAGTATGGCATTAATATTGTCGCTGTAGAAGCCTACGACGATATTATTCAGTTGGTCAATGAAGACATCTTCTACTCATTCTTTACTCCTGCTGCTGTTGTGTATACGGGTTACGAATATATGAAGAGGGCGGGGTCAAGCCTGCCATTCGTGTGTGAGTATACAAGGGTGATCGGCACGTTACATGACATAAGAGACTACGAGCTTGCCTCTGATCACGAGAAAATATTGATTGCCAGGAAAAATGCAGGCTGCAAATACGAAAACTCAGTATCAACTGACGAATGGAATAAGAGTATAAAAAGCAACTTTGAAATGGCCAGTCAGCTAAAGAAAATGTACTCGAATATTATCTCTGACCCCAAGATACAGCTAATAACTATCTCGCAGTATTGTGAAAAGTCAATAAAGAAAAACATTGGTTTGCCAGCCAATCCAATGAAAGTTTGGATGTCGCCTATGAAACAAAGGCCAGCGCCTGTTAAGCCAGATATGGCAGGTTTGGGGCTTGGTAAATCAGAGTTTGCTTTGATGCTTCACGCTAGCAGGTTTGAGAAGAATGCGGCTTCTGCAGTAAAAGCATTTGATCAGCTTTTTAGCGATGAATTGGCTGATATTGATTTCAAGGTTGTGTTAACAGGCATAAATAGCATCGAACAAGCTGGAGTAGAAACTATACAGAACAAGTCTCGGTTTATTCCTGTAGGAGAGCTGAAGCCCGAAGCGTTGGAGTATTTTTTTAAAGCGGCGAATTTATTGGTGTACCCTTCCTTTAACGAAGGTTTGGGTTACCCCCCGATTGAAGCCATGAGTTATAACACTAAATGTGCTGTTTCTTCGGTAACTGCAATTCCGGAAATATGCGGGTCTGTAGTCGATTATTTTGATCCATATAGTGTTCAGTCAATCAAGGATGCGATTGCCGACTCATTGAAAAAATATCAAGATAGCAATGAAAGTGTTCTGGAGAGATATAATCTAATAAAGAAAAAGCAGGAGCAAGATTTGGATTCTTTGTTTTTGTTTGTTGTAGGGCGACAATACGGGATGAATCCTGAATTTGTATGAGCAGTGAAATTCTATCGAGAGGCGAAAGCCGACTAAAGCACTGCTTGGACAGTAAATGGATTTGTTGGCTTCTTGGTTGGTTCCAAGTATTACTTGAATTCAAAGTTGATATATTTCTACAATCTTTATTTTATATATTTGTGTTTTGTAAGGTTAAAAATGAAAATTATTTTTCTTCACGTCGGTAAGTGTGCTGGTGGAACTGTGCTCGCCCAATTTCATAAAAAGGGCATTTTATATGAGGAGCTTCACTGTGGCGATGCGCCAGCTGAGTTGAAACGCTGTTTAGATGAGGATGATGGAACCAATCATTATGTGATCTCCGTCCGGGATCCCTTAAGTCGCTTTCTTTCTGCTTTTAACTTTGATAAGTATGAAAAAATATTGAAAGGCAAAGGGGTGAATAATTTATTGTGGAACCAGATATATAACACTTTTGATTCAGCTAATCATTTGTGTGAGTCTTATGTGGGTGAAGATGAAGAATTGAGACAATTGGCTCATAAAGCCTTTTTTAGAAGCCATCTTCATATTCATTTGACGCTGTCGTGGTATCTCCCGCATACATGTTTGGTTAAGCTTCCGACTAATAGAGCGACGGTTGTTCGGACTGAGTTTGTTGAAACTGATTTGAATACTCTTTTTAGTAGGCTTGGGCTTGGGCGGGTCGAGACGCTTGGGAAGGACAAAGATGCGAAGCAGTTTCTGGCAGACCTTGGTATTGACGACCCTTTGTATCTTTCGCATGTTTCAAGAATCGTTCTTGAAGGAGTTTTCGATGCTGATTATCGATTGCTCGACTATTTTTACGAAAGTGGATTGATGGATAATCGCTATGCTTCGCCTGCTTTTTGACGTTGGCTTTATACGATCTCAGTCGGTATAAAGCGCGATGTTCGGCTTTATGAGTTTGTGGAATGATTAAGAACAGCGAAGGTAAAATAATGGGTAGTAAAAATTGTATTTTGATAACTGGAATTCTAAGAAATGCATTTTTAAACGAGAATATATTTAAAGAAATTTCAAAAAGATACGATGTTTTTGTGGTTACTTCTACTGATTCCGCCGAAGACGTGAAATACTTGGGGCGTGTTAAAAATGTCTATTATGTTGAAGATGATCCTTTGCAGCTTAAGATACAAAATGATTTATTACAGCTTCGAGAGGGTTTTAAATACCTTCAGTGGCAAAAGTTATTGTTAGGATACTTTTTAATTGACGAATGGAAGAATAAGAACCATGTTGAGTATAACAAAGTCATCAAGCTGCGCACGGATTTATCATTCGATTCAGTAGAAAATGCGCTCGAAAGACTGGTGTCGATTGTTGAGGATGATGTTTGTTTAAATAAAGAAAAGTGTATTGCCATGAATACCGATCTTTACTTTTCCTTTGATTACAAGTTTTTCGATATAGTTTCCGCATTTTTTATTGCATCTTTGTCAAACTATTACGCTAGCTTCTCTTTTCAAAGCTTTAAGGGTTGTAGATCTTTTCATGAGATGGACTTTTCTGCGGCAAAATTTCTGTGGTTAAAGTTACCTAGAGTTGTGGTTGGTAACCTCTTTAAAGAAGCAGATGTTTATAATGCCCTTCTAAAACATGATGATCAGCTGAAAGGCTTTAATGGGCAGTCTGAGGTGTCGTGTATTCGATCAAACTATAAACATATACTTTTTCCCTCCGAAGTTGCTTTTTTGCATTATTTATTGGTAAGTGGATTTGTTGTTAAAAGTTTTAAACATAGATTTTCATTAAGCTCCCTTAGAAATTTGAGCAAGAAAGATATTCAGGCCCTACAGTTTTGTAAAAACAATTTGCATGATGAGAAGGTGTTGCAATCATTCTTATCTAGCGTGGACTTTTCATTGCTGCCCGATGATCAGGCAGATTTTTTTAGAGATACATCTATTACGGCCGAGCACTCTGGTACTATTAAAGTGGCTTATTTGTTGATGAAGATTGCAAATAAAATTAGGCCTCACGGCCCCTACATATTGGAGAAATTATCAGAATATCAAAAAAGGCTAGATTGTGAAAAAGATTGTAATTGACCTTGATGGAACCTTGACCATTGATTCGGAAGGAAGTTATTCAGAGAAGCCTTTGAATTTCGATGTTCTTGTGGCTTGCAGAAAATATAAGGAAATTGGGTTTGAAATTATTATTTCAACCAGTCGTAATATGCGTACTTATGAAGGCAATGTCGGCAAAATAAACGTCCATACGTTGCCGGGAATTATTAAATGGTTAGAAAAACATGAAGTGCCTTACGATGAAATTCACGTTGGTAAACCCTGGTGTGGATTTGAAGGGTTTTATGTTGACGATAAAGCTATTAGGCCATCTGAATTTTTAAGACTCTCATATGAAGAAATACAAGACTTGCTGGCAAAAGAAAACCCATATAAAGATGGTGGTAATAGATGATACTTATTGCTTCAGCCGCTTATGTTGATCAGGATCTTTCCGCAGAAGTAGGGCTTATTCCACCTAGTTTTTTACCAATCGGTAATCAGAGACTTTATGAGCATCAAATTGCGTCTTTATCAAGTTTAAAAGAAGATATATACCTCTCACTTCCAGCCTCTTTCAGTTTAGGCGATTCTGACGTCGCGTGCATTAAAAAGCTGGGCGTAAATATATTGTTTGTTCCTGATGGTGTCTCGTTGGGCGAGTCTGTTCTGTATAGCTGGAATGCAACCGGGAAAAACTATTCTCAACTCAAAATTTTGCATGGCGATACATTATTTCTTGACGAAATGAATTTTGAAGGCGACTTTGTTTCAGTTAGTGACAACCGCGGCGCTTATTATAGAGCTTTAGTTGAGTCCGATGAGTTGAACAATCTCATTGCTTTGAAACAGCGTTGGATAAACGACGGGAGCACTGTTTTGTCAGGGTTGTTTTGTTTTACTAATCCACAGCTTTTCATGAAGTGTATTATCGAGGCGAAAAACGATTTTATCTCTTCGATAGTACAATACTCAGAGAAGTTGAGTATTAAATGCGAAAATTTTGGTGAATGGTTGGATTTTGGCCACTTGAATAGCTTTTTTGCTTCCAGGACAACCATGACCACTCAAAGGGTGTTCAATGACTTAACGATAACCAGAAGAAGTGTCACTAAGAAAAGCCAAGATCTTGTGAAGATAAAGGCAGAGTCAAGCTGGTTTGAAAAATTACCTTATAGCCTTCGTATCTACACGCCGACCTTGCTTATTCCTTATTTTGAGAAAGGTTCAAAAGCCTCTTACACAATTGAATATCTCTATCTGCTCCCGTTGAGCGATTTGTTTGTTTTTGGTCGCCACTCTGTGGGTGCTTGGAAACAAATTTTCGCTTCTGCAAAAGATGTCTTGGATGATTTTAGGGCAACTACGAGCCAAGTTGATGCAACCGTTGATATACAGTCATTTGATCAGCTTTATTTAAAAAAAACGTTATCTCGATTGAATGACAATAAGCAGAAAATGGTATTAGATATTGATGAGCTAATAGCCATGGCTCATCAATCCTCTCATTACATTTCCAATCCAAAATATGCACACTGTTCGATTGTCCATGGAGATTTTTGTTTTAGTAATCTGCTATTTGATAGTCGGACGCAGTCATTAAAGTTGATTGACCCAAGAGGGCTGGATGGTCAACGCAACTTTACCTTGCTCGGTGACCAAAGATACGATTTGGCGAAATTTTTTCATTCGGTGGTAGGCTGTTATGATCTAATTATTGCTGGCCGCTATTCTTTTCAAAATGAATCAATTCAATTTTACGATGTAGAGCGACTTGATTTGATTGAGGAAGCCTTTGATGAAGTTTTTTGTCAGAATGATGCTTTAGTTTGTAAACAAGAGCTGCTGGCGATTAATGTTCATCTGTTTTTGTCAATGTTGCCTTTACATAGTGATCGACCAGATCGGCAAAGAGCGATGGTATTAAATGCTAAGCGTTTGTTTATTAAACTAATGGATTCTTTATGATTGTCATACCGATGGCGGGGTTGTCGTCCCGATTTAAAGATGCGGGTTATGAGCTACCAAAGTATATGCTAGAAGCGAAAGGAAAGACTCTATTTGAACTTTCTGTAGATAGTTTTAGTAAATACTTTAACTCGGAAACATTTTTATTTGTTGCGTTAGATGTTTATGACACAAGCGCATTTATTAATCAGAAATGCCAAAAACTTGGTATTTGTGATTACACTATAGTAATTTTGGATGCCCCAACTCGCGGGCAAGCCGAAACAGTTTATTTGGGATTGAATGCCTTAAGTCTACGGACGGATGTGAGCATCACTATCTTCAATATTGATACCTTTAGACCAGATTTCAGATACCCAAAAGAGTTTTCAATTGAGAATGTTGATGGATACTTAGAAACATTTGTCGGTTCGGGTGCGAACTGGAGTAATGTTCTGCCTGAGATCGAACATGGTAGCCGTGTTGTGAAGACTGCTGAAAAACAGGAAATTTCTAACTATTGTTGTACTGGTATTTATTATTGGAAATCAGCCAAGAAGTTTATGGCACTATTTGAGTCGTACCAGTCTCGGGCTTTGGATGATGTTGAGGCAGGCGAGTATTACATTGCACCGATGTACAATGATCTAATAGCTGACGGCGGTGAAGTGCATTTTTCTGTTATTGATTCAAGCGAAGTGATTTTTTGTGGTGTTCCCTCTGAGTATGTCTCGTTTAAGAAAAATTAGGTAGATACAGTTAAGATGCCTTCTTCTATCATTTCTGTTTACAACAGTATCTAATTTCGAGTGCATTTCTGAAATTGGGTTTTGGGATGAATGTAGTCGATAGTCAATATTTGGAGAAGCTTAGTGAATATTTTGCGTTACGCTAGTGACACAAATTCGCCGTTGCAGTCCAATCAGCGGCATCAATTCGCCCAGTCGCATGCGCTTAGCCTATATCGTTCACGAGCGATATATTCATTTATTCCTAAAAATGCCTGCTCTACACTTCGCTACTCTCTGGCGATACATAATGGCTGCTTAGAGCGAGGCGGAGATATAAATTGGATACATGCCAATAACGGCACTTTCAGAACTGACTTGGCGGCGGCAATAACCGCAGAGTATACGTTTGTAGTGTTACGCTGCCCTTTAAGGCGATTGGCAAGTGTTTTTTTGGATAAGTTTGTTGGCAAGGACGGACCGGCTTGGTTGTTTTACGAAATGACTGGTAGAGCAGTATCTTTGGACGACGTTACTTTTCGTTACTTTGTAGAGTCACTGAGTTCAAACAACGTGCTCGGGGGGGAGATTCATTGGAAGCCCCAGGTTGACTTCCTTTTGTACAAAGAGTACACGGATGTGTTTTCCGTTGAGCGTTTCTCGGAAGCGGTAAACATTCTTAACGAAAAGCTGAACTTCGAGGTTCATGATGCCAGACCGTTGACGAGGCACGGGCTTGATCAGTATACCTCTATTACTGAGGGCACTTGGGCAGATGTCCCAATTAAAGAGCTCTATCAGCTAAAGGTAAACGGTCAAATTCCCGCACCAGAATGTATGTACAGTGCTCGTCTATACAAATCAGTCTGTTCGATATATTCTCAAGATGTCGAGCTTTACAAAAAATGGTGTAATAGCGATTGCATGTTAAAAGTATAAAGGTGTAATGCTCATGATCACGCTTTCCGGTTCCGCTAGTGCCGCACTCGAGAACGCCCGGAAAAAGAGTCAATACGAAGAGTTTGTACGATTTCTCTGTAGTTGGCCAGACGGGGGGGTCGATTTTGCCGACGCACGCTTACTGCTACTCGACGCACTGAGTATACCGGATGTAGAGGTCGCTCGCCGGTGGGCGAAGCGTTTAATTCACATGGGTCAGACACGCAGAGACGTTGCACGGTTTATTGCTAGCCAATCTGTAGAATGGAAGCATCTGGAAGATCGCTCTGCTTGCGATGGGGAAGACGTTTCCGACGATGATCTTTATAGCATGTGTGAGGCAACCCTTTACTGGAGCGGGAGGATACACTGTGGCTTCTCCGAGGAGCGCACCGTTAAAGAGCGTTACTTGGCAAACGGACGCTTGGTCTACTTACAATTCGATATTGAGGCCTTATTATCTGGTTACTCGGCATTTAGGCTGGATATTTCCAACCAACAGGGAGCGTATGCTATTGAAAAACTGTGGTTAGTTGGGAATAAAGATGAAATTCTGTGGCGCTGGTCCGATGAAGAGAGTGACCTAGAGGGTGTGGCGGATATTCAGTTCGTCTGCTCGCAAGAAGTTGGCTCTGGAAGAATAGTAGGATTATCCGCCACCGGGCATGATCCCCAGTTTCGGATGAGGATTGACGAGGGTACACTTGCCCGACTGTCGGAAGCAGGCGGGTACTGTAAAGTTGTCTTTAGAGCCATTGTATAGGTTTAATATCACCGGTATTTGTCTTCGTTTCCTCAGTGGTAGTCTTATACTTACAACAAAGAAGATAATGAAATATTACTTATTCGAGTGCAGAGGAACCATAGTTCAGAAATTCGCCATGAGTTCGGAGGCCATCTCCGAATACTTTGGTTTGAGTTGGAGTCTGTTGGTCTCAGGCAGGGTGGCTGAGACTAAGGCTCCGTTGATCTTTGCTAATAACCGACTCCATGAAATTGCGATGGTGCTTAATTTCGTTTCGGCGGGTTTGACTTTTCGTGTAGTTCAAAAGTGGACCCGGGTATGCGTAACCCAAGCGTAAAATTTGCCATTGTTTTGCATATATATTATATGGAAGTGGCGGACAGGTTGTTACGCCAGCTTTCATGGGTGTCGGGTGGACAGTTTTCGCTTTGGGTAACGGTGCCTACTGAGCTGCGAGATCAGGCAGAGGCATCGATTGACCGTTACTCCCTGGTTGCTGAGATTCGGGATTTTGATAATACCGGCATGGATGTTTTGCCGTTCCTCCGACTGGTACCCGAACTAGTTAAGAACCAATATACAGCGGTCGTGAAGCTGCACACCAAACGTGGTCAGAATTCGTACGGTCAGGTTTGGGGGCAGGCCCTTACGGAAGGTATGTGCCGTGAGGCTGTGCTGAGGTGTATTCACCGAGCCTTTAATGAGCATCCTCACTTGGATTTCGTTGGTTTGGCGCCGTTCTACCTTTCGGTCCGACGTCTGACGCTGGATAATGAACCCTTTGTTGAGCAGCTTGTCGACGAAATCCCAGAGTTAGAAGCTCCACCAGTGGACGTGGACTGGGGGTTCTTCGCAGGTACCGTCTTTGCCGCGAGGCTTGAGCCGTTATTACCACTGGCTCGATGGGCCAAAGAGTATAGCCATCGGTTTAGTTCAGGCTATAAATCTGATGGGCTGTGGGAGCATGCCCTAGAACGCGCCTTTACATTGTTGGCTCGTCACAATGGGACGGCTATTGGGTTGATACATGATGGAGCAGATACAGATGCTATTGCTTTGCAGCGGGTTCGTATAAAAGAGGGGATTAGTCAGGCCTATACACGCGATATCGCCACTCAGTTTACATCGTTGGACGAGGATTACAGTTACCTATCTCAATGCGACCTGCTGGACAAAACGGGCTATGCCCTTGACGGTGAGCTGGAAGGGGAGATTGACCTTTATCGCCATTACTTGTTGGTAGGGCAGTTCGACCATCGCCGCTCTGCCTCTAGAGCCTGGGTGCTGAAGCAGCACAACGAGCGGACACTACCCTGGAGCCGTTGGGTGGTTGAGCCAAGGGACTCGGACTTGGTTTCTGTGATCATTCCGGTATTCAACCAACCCGAGCTGACGGAGCAGTGTATTCGTTCTTTGTTCGTTGTTAGAACGGACGTTCAATTTGAAGTGGTTTGCGTCGACAATGGCAGCGAACCTGACACCGGGACCTTATTGGCCCGGTTGGCCCGAGAGTTTTCGTCGGTTCAAGTCGTGCGCAATGAAACCAACCTGAATTTTGCCCTGGGCTGTAATGTTGGTTTTGGTCACAGCCGGGGTGAGCGTGTCGTTTTCCTGAATAATGATACGGAAGTGACAGATGGCTGGCTGGATCGTCTGGTGGCGAGGCTGGACGTCGGCGACTGTTTTGCGGCTCAGCCGCAGCTTCGTTATCCGGACGGTACACTGCAGTGTATGGGTGTGGTTTTTTCGGACAAAAGTTCTCTGGGATACCCCATTTACGCCAAGATGGCTCCCAGGGAATGCGAGGCGGGTAAACCGCGTCAGTTTAAGGCGCTCACTGCGGCTTGTTTGGCGGTGAATGCCTCTGATTTTGCCGAGATGAGGGGCTTTGATGCCCTTTACATCAACGGCCAAGAGGATGTGGACCTGTGCTTACGCCTGCATGACAAGACCGGTAAGTTAGGTGCTTATGTACCCGAGAGCATTGTGGTTCATCATGAGTCCAAAAGCGAGGGACGCGGACGGTGGATTGTTCAGAACCGAAAGGTATTTGTCCATCGGTGGAAAGGCAAGATTTCGGGTGACGACTGCCTGTATTACGAACAGGATGGCTTTACAGTGAGGGAGTGGATGGGAGACAACGAGCAGGACGATATTCGTGTGTTCAGGCCAGTTCTGAAGGTGAACTCAGATCAGGTTAGCCCGTTAAGCGCATCCTTAAAATGGGGGCACCGGTGTTTTGTCCAGGGCGATTACGCAAAGGCTTTAAAGAACTTCGTATATGCCTCCCCTGCCGGGGGAGACCTTCAATGGCTGTATGATCAATGCATAACACTCGTTAAGCGGGTCATTCTACGGAAAGAGGCTGGTCAGGCTGTGATTATTTGTACGGAATCTGATTTGAACGCGGCTCATGCTGCTTTGGCGGAGTTGCCTGAAGCTCAGCCGGCTTTGGTTTTGTGTTTAATACCGCGAGAAAGGGCCGGGGTTGAAGCGTTTGCGGAAGAGCAGGGCGAGAAGATGGTTATCGTTTCAATACACGATCGCTACTCTGTAAGCGATCAGATGCTTCCGGTGGTGCTTGACCGACCAGTACATGAAGTACAACTGCTAGGACAGAACTTACTGGTTAAGGAGGTTGGCAAGCTTTATCAGTCTATATGGGGCAGTCAGGTGCGTCAGATTTAAAAATGTTCGTCAATAGTTGCTTTTTGGTGTTGAGGTCAATACCATTTGTTCAACTGATGAACGATGGTTCTGGGCGCACTCTGTTTAGAAATTGTTGAATATGGTGGAATATCGTTATTTAAGGGGCAAACATGGAATATAAAAAGCTCGAAATTGCCGATGTGGTGCTGCTGACGCCTAAGGTTTTTGGTGACGAACGTGGATTTTTTATGGAGACCTTCCGTGAGTCAGAGTTCGTTGAGCATTGCGGTGATTATCGATTCGTTCAGGACAATCACTCAAGTTCAGGTAAAGGTATTTTGCGTGGGCTTCACTATCAGCATAAGCAGCCCCAGGGCAAGTTGGTCCGCGTGACCCGTGGTGAAGTGTTCGACGTCGCAGTGGATATGCGCAAAAGCTCCCCTACCTTTGGTCAGTGGGTGGGAGCCTTTCTCAGTGAGTCGAACAAGCAGATGTTGTGGGTGCCGCCAGGCTTTGCGCATGGTTTTTATGTGACCAGTCAAATGGCTGAGTTTCAGTACAAGTGTACGGATTACTATGCGCCGGGTGATGAGTATAGTCTCCGCTGGAATGATCCAGCGGTCGCAGTTCAGTGGCCGGTACAGGATGGAGATGTGAAGCTGTCGGACAAGGATGCCAAAGGGCTGGCGTTTGCGGATTGCCCTTATTTTGACTAGTGACGGTGCGCAAAGCTGATCATGGTGAATGACGAATACCGGTACAAGGTTCTCAAAATTCTGGAAGATCAGCCGGAGATTACCCAGCGTCAGTTGGCCAAATCCCTGGGTATCAGTCTGGGCAAGGTGAACTATTGCCTGAAGGCGCTGGCGGAGAAAGGAATGATCAAGGCGGCCAATTTCAGAAACAGTCAGAATAAAAAGGCGTACACCTACCTGTTGACGCCTCGCGGCATTGAGGAAAAGGCACGAATGACCGTTGATTTTTTGCGGATCAAACTGGCCGAACATGACGCCTTGACTCGTGAAATTGCCGAGCTCAAGAAAGATGTGTCCAATCTTCAGGAAAAGTAGCATCGTTTTTAATCTTTTGGAATCAATTTAAATTTTTGGAGCAACTTCTTCATGGCCCTGGTTGTTGGAGCTTTACCCCATAGTCAATGGCAGCGTCTGTCTCCGTTATTGGAGGCAATGGGCTGGGATGGTCAATCATCGGATGCCGAAAGCTGGTACGTAAGACAGCCTTCGGCGACGCATGGTCAGGATGCCAGTTATGTGCTGCTCCACGCTCGCCCGGAGCGTTGTATCGCGCAGTCGTTGGCGAACGGGGGCGATTTGAAGTCCGCCGTGTCTTCCTGGATAACGTCGGCTGAAGCGTTGTTGGCCTTTGTCCGGAAAAATCGGTTTCGAGCGGCGCTGCTGGATGTTGACGCGGTGTGTGCTGATCCGGAAGCGGCATTAACGTGGTTGGCACAGAACCACGCCGGTTTGAAGGCGTCGGCACGTTCGGCTCAAGAGCGCTCTGTTCGCTTGGGTCTGGTTCAGAACGGACAGGATCTTGACGGGAATATTCTCTTGCTGGTGGCGATTCAGGCGGTGGACCAGAGCTCTGGCATTCAGGCCTTGCTGCCGTATTTCGAAGCCGGCTCTGTCCCTGTGAAACAGGGAGCCTATGCCCGGCCTCTGGTCGATTTGATGTCTACTGTCGCCAGTTTTGATGCTGTCAAGCGCAGTATCGAGACTGCCGAGGAGAAAGCCAAGGCAAGCGAGAAGAAGCTCAATGTCAGCGAGGATAAGGTCACATCCTTGAAAGAAGAGAGCGATCTGGTTATCAAGGAGTTGTTCAAGGTTCAGGAGGAGCTTGAACGGTATTACCTGGACAATAAACACAAGGATGCTGATCTTGAACGGCTAGAAAAGGAGTTGTTCAAGGTTCGGGAGCAGCTTGAGCGTTATTACTCGGATGTTGAAGCCAAAGATGCTGAACTTGGACGGCTAAAGTCTGATAAGAGTGCTATCAATTCGGAGTTAAACTCTTTAAAGAGTAAGTTGGAATACGCTACTACCGAAATGGAAAAATTCAGCCGCGACAAGCAGAAGGAAATTGCTGTTATTCGTCGTCATTTAAACGACAAGGAGCGATCCTTGGTTAAAAAGGATCGTCAGCTCGCTACACTGGAGCGCAAATACAACGAAATCAACCATGCTTTTCTGACGGTACAGAACAGCATGTTCTGGCGTTCGACGTTTCCTTTGCGGTGGGTTCTTTCCAAGGTCAAGAAAGTAGGAGGCCTGTTTGGTCGCCGAGCGATTAAACGGCAGGCCAAACTGGTAAAAGAGTCTGATCTGTTCGACGCCGAGTGGTATATTGCGAAGTATCCGGATGTTGCAGAATCGGGCGCCAAGCCTGAGGTGCATTATATCCGCTTCGGTGGTACTGAAGGCAGAGACCCCGGCCCCTATTTTTCCAGTAAGAATTACCTTCAGGCCAACCCGGATGTAGCGAAGGCGGGCCTTAATCCCTTGGTGCACTACATGCAGCACGGTAAGAATGAAGGACGGCCACTTACATGAAGGAGCAGAACACGCGCAAAGTCGGTATTTGTGGTTGGGAACTGTCCCACAATGCGGCCGGAAGGGCAGTGACCCTGTTGGACCTGTATAACAGGGCACCTGACTGTGAGGCGCGCCTAATCGGCTGTATTTTTCCTGCCTGGGGGAATCAGCTATGGTCTCCCTTGCGTGGGCTTGATATCGATGCCGATGCGGTTCTGGTCGATGACCAGGCGGGTTTTTTGGGGCAAGCGGAGCAGTTGGTGCGCCGGAATCCTTTGGATGTCGTGCACTTGTCCAAGCCCAAGTTGCCCAATATCATCATAGGTTTGCTATACAAGCTTATTTGGCGAGCAAAAGTTCTTGTTGATATTGATGACGAAGAACTGGCGTTCGTTGGGGCGGACGGTCCGGTGGTGGCCCCCTCCGATCTGGATGCTGTCATGGAGAACTTGACGGCCAGGCCCGCCACCCAACTGGCCGTGGGTTTGTCCCGTTACTTTGATGGCGTTACCGTTTCCGGTCCCACTCTGCAGTCTGTGTATGGCGGTGAAGTGGTTCCCCATGCACGGGACGAAGGTGAATTCAGTCCCTCGTTAGCCCGTCGGCGGCTTAATCGCGGCCTGTTTGGCATACCGGATGACCAGAAGGTGGTTTTGTTTTGCGGTACACCCCGGAAACACAAGGGCATTTTTGATACGGCGGAAGCTCTTGCCGAGCTGGGCCGTGGTGACGTGCGGTTTGTTCTGGTGGGTGATTTTCCATTTGCAGATGTCAAGGAAGAGCTGCTGCATATCAAAGGCGTCAATTTCCAGTTCGTGGCGGGCCAGTCCTATCGTGATACCGCTGATGTTGTGTCCATCGGGGATGTAGTGGTGTTGCTTCAAGATGCCTCGTCGCGCGCAAGTCAGTTTCAAGTGCCAGCTAAACTGACGGATGCGATGGCCATGGGGCTCGCCGTGCTGGCGCAAGATCTGCCTGCTGTACACGATCTTGGTGCGGCGGGCGCCTTTACGCCTGTCACAAAGGACAACCTGACTCAGACACTGGCAAATACACTGGATACGTTGGGTGATCCTGCTACTTCGCGCGCCAGAAGCGTTTTTCTGGACCGGCTATCCATGAAATGCGTTGCACCCCGCTTGCAAGACTACTTGCACAGTTGTCCAAACAAGGCGTCCCCCAGAGAGCAGTATCATGCTGATCTGGCACCGTTTCTGAAAAATATTATGAGTGATGATGGAGCTCATAGGGCGAGAATATCTGACGACTTCCTTAAATATTTATGCGGTGCTTTGGCCGAATTGCGTTAATGTGATAATTACTTAAAGGTTCTTGTATTTTGGTTAATACAGCTAGTAATAGTGTGTCGGATTACTTCGACAATGTTTATGTTGTTAATCTGAAACACGAGGTTGATAACAGGCTGAAAGTTGCCAGACACTTGAATTCTCATGGCATCAGGTATGAATTTTTTGAAGCTGTGAATGGTTACCAGGGGGATGCCTATAAAAAGTGGTTAGAATATTCTTCCCGACCCCTGGGTAGCCTGGTTCGATTTCCGGAATTTAACGAAAAGGAGATCAAACGGGGGAAGCATTATATAGAGTCCGCCGGTGCCGTTGGCTATATATTGACCTATATCAGTATCCTGAAAGACGCGAAACGACGAGGCTTCAGGCGCGTTCTTATTCTTGAGGATGATGTAATACTCGCCAGGCAGTTTCAGAAAGAGGTTAGTCAGTTTCTGCAGGTGGTGAACAATGACTGGAAGATATTGCAGTTGGGTGCCTCTCAGTATCATTGGGATGAGGTTAACCTGGAGGCAGCCAAGGGTAATGGATATTACTACCCGAGGCGGTTTGCCACCTGTGGCTCTTTCGCCATAGCCGTTGATCACAGTATCTTTGACGAGCTGATTGAGATCGAGTCAAGCTTTGAGGCCCCTTTTGACAACATTCCTTTGGGGGAAATCTATGAGAAATACTTTGGCAAGTGCTATGTTGCTTACCCGAATTTGGTGATGCCCGACGTTGGAACCAGTAGTATCCGTGGAGGGAGAAACCAATTTGAGCACGGAAAGCGTATGAAGTGGAATGTGGACAGCTTTGATTATCCCCAGCACAAAGTCAGTGTGGCGCTGGTTGCTCGAAGTGCCCGACAAGCCAGAAATTTACTGGATGATGCCAAGCGTGATCAGTTGCCTATTACGTTGGCCGTCTTTGGGTTATCTTCCGACGGTCTCAGACCGATTCACAATCCGGAGTTGACAACCGTTGATGATTGGGGGCATGAATTTCCTGAGAGCTCCATTGGGCCGCTGCCCGATTTCGACTTTTATGCCTATGCAAAGTCAGATAAGGAAGTTCAGCTGGATGATGTCATCTCCTTCGTTGAGTCGGGACTCTCTCTATCCACCCGAAAACAGACATCTCTGGCATCCTTTATTCCCGAATCTCGGGTGCTTGTTGAGGGGCGGGTGAGTACCATCATCCCCTCTTACAAGCGCCCGGATAATCTTTTGGGTGCTCTGGTTTCAGTAGCCAGTCAATCCTGGCAGGACAAAGAAGTGATTGTTGTATCGGATAACGGGAAGGGTAGCTCATTTAATGACCAGACAAAGGCGGTCGTTAACCAGATCCAGAAGAAATATCCCGATGTGTCTATTCACTATATCGAGCATAATGTGAACCGAAACGGCGCAGCGGCCCGTAACACTGGGTTGCAGCATGCGACGGGAGAGTTTATTGCTTTTCTGGACGATGATGACGAGTATTTGGGTGGTCGTCTTGAGAAGTCTGTAAAGAAGCTTCAAGCCAGGCCCACAACTGTGGGGGCTGTTTATTGTGGCTTTCTTGGGTGGAACTCCCCGGCCAATAATAAAGCCAGATACCTCAAAGGTGACCTGAAAAAACATATTTTGATGCTCGATTACAAAAAACATTACTTGCACACCAATACGGCTACCTACAGAAGGGCCTACATTGAGAAGATTAACGGATTCGACGAAAGCTACCCGCGTCATCAAGACCTTGAATTCAATCTCCGTTACATGACGTTGTCTGGTTATGACGTGGTTCCCGAATGTCTTGTGCGTCTTACACCACAGGCTTCAAATGTCAATAATAAAATTTACGGCACTCGATTTTTGGCTATCAAGAACAAGTTTCTGGAAGAGTTTCGCTGGATGATCGATAGTTTCGATGAAAATACGCGGAGCGAGATCTACCATAGACACTGGGACGAGGTTCATCGCTATGTGGCAGACGCTAAGGAGATGCTGGACACGCTAAAAAGGTCGGTGACCAATGGCGAGCTTCAGCTATATATTAGACTATTGAAAGCGAATTGAACGGCCACGCAGAAAAACAGGGATTTTCATTTATTAAAATTGATGTTCTTTGCAGGGCGATAGGTTTGGAGAAAAGGTTATGTTCGTAGGAATTGTTTGTCCGAATTTTTCAGGCAGTACGGTAGTCGGATCTTTGCTTGAAAAATTTGAAGATGTTTGGCATGTCGGAGAAATATGGAAGGTCAGGTCGCCCAATCAGGAGGAAAAAGCCTTTTGTCGGGAGTGTGGGCGCCAATCAGAGTGCTCCGTGTTCACGGAAGAGTTCAAAAATGAGTTGCGGCAGTTAAAAAATGAAGAGATTGTTTCTGCTTTAAAGAAAAGAATGGGTGTCAAGCATATCGTATCCGGTGATAAGAATCCTAGACATTACCAGAAGTTTATGGTTGTTCCTGATAAGGCTCTGGTTCTTATCAAAAATATGTTTTCCGCGTCATTGAGCTATGCGATGCGCATGAAGGGATTTTCTGACGCTCCTGATGAAAGAGAAAGACTGAATTTTTTGATGGAGGCGGCTAGAGTCTACTTTCTGGATCTTCGGAATAGAATCAAATGGTGCATCCAGGAGGTGGGGCGTGAAAATACTGTTTTTGCCAGCCCTGAAGTTTTATGTGATATGAGCTCGGACGAGTTGACGGCGTTCGCCAGCGAATTGCTCTCGGAGAGTGTTTACATTGACGATTGTTTTGACCCCGACAATATTCATTATATAGGGGGTAATCACAGAGTCTCCAGAGGTAAAGATCCTGGCTATTTCAAGGGTCAAATAAAGTCAGATCGGCGTTATGAGTCTGTATTGACGGATTCTGAAAAGGCTGAAATTTCTAACTTGTACTATAGCAAGTTTTCATTGAGAGACCTGTTGAACGACTCCGATAGTCGATTTCTTGAAGAGTGGATACTGTCTGATTCGAGTGGTTAGCCGTCAATTAATGCGTTGCATTGAGGCAATGTTGGGTGATTTTATGAGTTGTATCAGTGTTTCAATGTTAGTTGGTTTGGTAAGAGTCGGGCGTAATAGGCAGATTCAGGTATAGGATTAAGGTGCCAGTATGACAGGACAATCATTCAGTTGTTTTTTTGAGGAAAAATACTTTTACATAACAAACGATACAGACTCTACTGGTCGTTTAAATGAATTGGAAGATCAATATTTTCTATATGGGCACTGTTTTACGGACAGCGATATTCTTAAGGATCAGGCGTTAACGAGAAGCGAATTCGAGTATATTCGAGACAACCACGATGAGTTGTCTGGTCTGTTTGTCTGTGTTGGTGTTGTCGACGGGAACGTTGAGTTATTGGTTGATCCGTTAGTTCAGTATCCCGTTTTTTATGTTGAAAATGATGGTGCTTTTGCCATATCAAACAAGTTGTCAGAGTTATCCCGGGATTATTACGATAAGCCAAACATGAAGTACTTGTTTGACTCATTAATTTACAGGGCACCGCTTAGAGGGCTGACTCCTGTAAATAGCATCAAAATGATTCAGTTTGATGATTTGCAGGAGGGTAGTCATTTTAAGGGTGACTATGGAGCGTTAAAAATATACAAAACCAATCTTCTGTTCAGAAAGGGGATCTCCTACGAAGAAGCCCTATCGACTTTGGCTGACAAAATCAGAAATAGGGCATCGATTATTGCCAAGAAGTTTGATTATATTGAGTGTCAGCTGTCTGGCGGGCTGGATTGTAGAATGGTGGCCAGCGCCTTTCTGGATTATGATCACGTTAGGTATTACAGTTTTGGAACAGATAGCCAGGACAGATTGTGCTTCGAAAGTCTTAGCAAGAAGTTTAATTTGAAAAAGGCTGATAAAATCAAGTTTTACGGGTCTGGAACTCATACTGCGGCTTATCGAGTCAAGATGCTGGATGATCTCAATGGTTTGAAGCTGCACACCTATGGTGGTTACATGAATTATGGCCAACCTGTAGCCCCCAATGGTTGTCGTCTGACGGGCTACTTCGGTGAGTATATAGGCCACAAGCTTCCCTCGGCAAATATTTCCCCGGCCGATGGCTCCATCGTGGATGCGCCTCACATTGACTTCTTGCCGAAGGAAGCTATTAAGGTCGCTGAGGAATACTCTCGTCCATTCTGGAAATATTACTCAACTCCAGATCGTTGCGGGAAGTCGAGCAGAGCTATTAATCAACTATTCTACTTGAATAACCGAGGCCCATCACATTTCGGGATGAATTCTGTAGCGGATAATCTGCACGATAGTAGCTTTAACGTGTTGTATGACCCTATGGCTATTACAGTTTCAGAGCTCTCTGGCTACAGTGACTATGAGAATAAAGAGGGTGCGACATGCCTGGATCTTATTTGCAAGCTGGGAGGTGTGGAGTTCGCGTTGTTTCCATACGAAAACAGAAGAATCCCCTACTACAGAAACTTTGATTATGTTCCCGAAGTCAATTGTTTTGAAAAGAATGTTTTTGACGTTCAAGACGTAGAGGCGTTTAAAAAGGAAAGGCATGCAATGCCAAGCCTTTCCGGTTTCGATATTTTGAGGGATTCACGTAAGCCAACCAGTAGTGTGGAGATTCTGAATGACAGTTCATTCGATGACTTTTTTGACGCATATCCAAAGTTAAGTCATTTGCGGAAACCTCAGCCACATCGACCGCTACAGATCCATCAGGAGATTCTATGTAACTTCCTGTTGGCAGATCGTTTTTTCGCTCAGAAAAAAGGCTTGGAGTTGAAGTCTTCTCAAGGCGATGCCAGATAGAAAGCTGGATCTGCTGGCCCCGGTTGGAGTCAGCACATTCCTCGGATTTAATTGAGCTTGACGGCGCGTTTGATCAGCGAGTTCAGAGGCTGAGCCAGGCTGTTATTGAAACGCTTTTGGACCAAGAATGAAAAATGCTTTGATGCGTCTGAAGGCGCTTTTAGGTCGGCGCCTTTACATTCTGTTTTCAGTTCGGCCTATATTGCGTAGTGGTTTCTTTGACCGTGCCTATTATATTGAACAGTTGCAAGCGCTCGGGTACAACGATTGGAAGATAAAATTCCCACTGTGTCATTTTTTGGTTTGGGGCGGCCCTGAGGGCTTAAACCCAGGCCCGCAATTTGATTCCCAGTGGTATTTGTCGGTTTATGTTGATGTTCGCTCCGCCGGGCTTAATCCTTTAGCCCATTATGTAAGGCAGGGGTGTGTGGAAGGGCGCTTGCCTTTTTTAGATGCGAAGCCGGCCTTTTTTACCCGGCTACCGAAGCTGGAGCCCAGTAGGTTGTTGAGCGCACGGCTGTGGGGCGGCTTTTCTCATATGGCCGTACCCGAACTCGAGCGGCGGGCCAGAGTGCTCTCTGAGGGGTGGTCTGCCTGGTATCTTGCTGCCTGGTATTACGCTCAAGGTGGTTTCGGTGTGGCCGAGGACTGGTTGTCCCATGTGGACGAAAATAAAATGAGTCTACGCGGTATTGACAAGCGTTTGGGGCTGGCCAAGTGCTATTGTCTCGCTCGTACGCCATCAGCTATCCAGACACTATTGTCGAAGGCGGGCTCAAGTCAGGCATTTGGCCCGAATTGGCCGTACGTTGAAGCTAACGCCATCACTCATGATGATGCTCAAAAGCTTGGATGTATCAACCCGGTTTTTGAGCGGGCGGGACTGAAAGGTTTAGCCCGACGAGATCCGGGTTTACCCCTGGCACTGAGCAATCTGCAGGCTGAAGATGCCTTGCCTCAACGGGAAGCTGGCGACTCGCTGCCTTTGATCAGTGTGGTCGTATCCGCCTATAACGCTGCCTCTAGCCTTTCCATTGCCCTCGACGGCTTGTTGGCACAGACCTGGCCGGCACTGGAGATTATCGTTGTGGATGACGCCAGTAGCGATGGCACCCGTGATCTGATAAAAGCCTACGCGGGCAGAGATGGCCGAATTCGTTATCTTTTCAACGAGCGAAACCTCGGTGCCTATCCCTCGCGTAACCGGGGTATGCGTGAGGCTCGCGGGGATTTTGTGACGGTGCACGACAGTGATGACTGGTCTCATCCACAAAAGCTGGAGTGCCAAATGCAGCCGTTACTGGAAGACGAGCGCAAGGTTGCGAGCTATAGTCGCTGGGTGCGAGTGAATGAGTCCTTTCAGTTTCTCGGTTCCTGGCAGTTGGGGGGCGGTTATCTCGAAGTAAACCAATCATCCTGGTTGATTCGCCGGGAAGTGCTGGAGACCACAGGCTACTGGGACAGCGTTAATGTTGAGGGGGACAGCGAGTTCGCCCTTCGGATGGAGCACCACTTTGGGCACGGGGCCCTGGTGGCAGTCTTGCCAAGCGTGCCGTTGGCGTTTGCACTGACGGGGCAGGATACCCTGACGCGAACCAAGGCGACCCATGTCAGAACCATTTTCTACGGTCTTCGGCGGCTTTATCGGGAATCCTCCCGTTGGTGGCATCGCCGCAGTGGCGGCAAACCCATCATGACAGAGCGCCCCTTCCCTATACCGCTGGGCAACCTCAAATCGCCGAATACAGAGTTTGACCGTCTGGTTGCTGCCAATCTGGCTCAAGAAGGACAACCCCTGGAGGCATTGTTGGACAGGCTGCGAGACCAGTTTGCCCAGAAAGACCGGGTTTGTCTGTTGCACTGGCCGGATTACCATGCCTGGCCCGGCAACCCCATTGCCGATGAGGTTTTTGAGCTCTGTCAGCGCGAGGGCGTTCATTTTGCACACGCAGGGTTGACGTTGTCTGTTCCTCGGGTGGTTCTGCTGGAGCCGCCGCTATGGCGATGTCCGCCCACTCAAACCGTCCAGATAGAGGGTTTGCAACGGGTGGAAACTGCCACTGGGGAAGAGTGTGAGGATGAGCAAGGCCTTATCAACTATTTCGCCCAGGGTGGCGTGGACAACGGCTCACAATGAAGCGGTTTGGTTGGAATCGGCTTAAGACGGTTTATTGGCGCTGGCGCTTGCGTCACGCGCCGGTTCCGCAGGGCTTTGATCCGGAGGCTTACCGGGCTCTTTACCGCGATGTGGCGGCGTCCGGTGTGGATCCGCTGGTTCACTACCTGCGTTTTGGGCGACCGGAAGGTCGCGACCCCAATCCGGATTTCAGCGTCTCCGGCTATTGTTTGGTCTGCCCCGAGGCGAGAGAGGCACAGGATCCGGTTGGGCACTATCAAGCGATAGGACGGAAAGCGGGGTTCTTGCCAAGGCCTGAACTGGAAGGGGGGCAGACGTTCCTGGCCGACCGACCGACCTTGATGGTGGTGGGCCATCAGGCGGGCTTGCAGCTCTACGGAGCCGAGCGCAGTCTCTTGGATATTTTGGCGGCTTTTCAAACGCTGGGTGTCAATCTTGTGGTGACTTTACCCAGTGCCGCCAACCCGGATTACGTGGCTCAGGTGCGTGCCCTGGCCTGGCGGCTGGTCATACTGCCCTATGGTTGGTGGCGGCAAGGCCATCCGCCCCTGGATGCCACTCAGGCGCACTTTGAGAGCTTGTTGCAGCGTTATCGGGTGGATGGGCTCTACGCCAATACGATGGTTCTGGATGAGCCGCTCCTGGCGGCGCGGGCGCGGGGTATTCCGGTAGCGGTGCATATCCGTGAGTTACCCGCCCATGACCGGGCGCTTTGCGAAACTCTGGGGGCCGGACCCGCCGATATTGTGGCCAGGCTCAAGGCGTTGGTGACCCTGGCGTTGACCAATTCCCGGTTTACGGCAAACAGCCTGGGGCTGGATAGGGTTCTGGTGGTGCCCAACAGTATTGATCCGGCTGGCTATCAGAATCTGGGCACACCCAGCGAGCGGGGGGAACCCCTGACGGTAGGCATGGTCAGTAGCAACCTTCCCAAAAAAGGGCTTTATGACTTTGTGCTGCTGGCAGAGGGGCTGAAATCCGTGGCTCCGGGGCTTAAGTGTCGGTTGATTGGCCCGGAAAATTGCTATGTCGAGGCTCTCAGGCGAAGAAAAAACAGGGGAAGAGTTCCGGCCAATCTCGATTTCTCCGACTACACTGACAACCCTCAATCGGCTCTGGAGCAGCTGGATATTTTGCTGAATTTGTCTCATTTTGAAGAGTCGTTTGGTCGGAGTGTACTCGAAGCGATGGCGGCTGGGCGCCCGGTTGTGGCCTATGAATGGGGTGCCCTGCCGGAGTTGGTGGAACATGGCGTGTCCGGCTATCTGGCGCCTCTGGGTCAAGTGGAACAGGTGGTTGAACACGTTATGGCTTTGGTTGGGGACCGCTCTTTGCGTTTGCAAATGGGGCAAGCCGGGCAAAGAAGAGCCGAAGAGAGTTTTGGTCCAAAGGCTACTCAGGATGCTCTGCGCCAATTTTTGCACTTATTACTGAAATCCGAGAAATATTGAATGTCAGCACTTTTTTTTGTACATATCCCCAAGACAGCGGGAACCAGTTTTCGGGCAGCGGCCATAGCGGCGTGGGGTAAGCGCAATGTGGTAAGGGATTACGGACCTGACGCGCCTGAGACCAGTGATGTGGTGCATCGATACATCTATGACGGACAGGACCACTGGTCACTCTATGAACGTATGCGTGCGACCGACACCAAATTGCTATGTGGACATGTTTTGGCAAAAAAATATGTACCGGGCATGGGTGTTCACAATACCATCACATTTTTTCGCGACCCGGTGCAGCGGCTCTACTCCGAATACCAGCACTTTGTTCGTCATCGGAAATACAAAGGCACGTTTCGCGATTTTTACAGCCAGCCGAGAATCATCAATGTACAACTCAGGCATGTTCGCGACCTGCCATTGAGGGCTATGGGGGCTATTGGCATTACGGAGCGTTATCAGGAATCCCTGGAGATTGTGAATCATAGCTATCGTTTGAATTTTCAGGCTCTGGTGAAAAATAACTACCGCGAGTTGCTGGACTGTGAGCACGAGATCTCACAAGAAGACCTGGAGCAAATTCAAACCCTCCATGCCAAAGATTTGGAGCTCTATCAGCAGGCATGCGATCTGTTCAACGAGCGCTGGGCTTTATACGAGCGAGGCCAGCCATACGCGCATGTAGGCCTAACCACAGCCAGCGTTCAGAAGGTGGCTGGCTGGGCCTGGTGGGAGGGCAGTGGTTCGGAGCCGGTAGCGTTGGACATCCGGTTGAACGGACAGGTTGTGGCACAGGTCCAGGCTCAGTCTTTTTGGCCCAACATGTGCAAATATTACCCGCCCCGCGGAAGCCATATTGGGTTTAGCACGCCCATACAGGCGAAGCCCGGCGACTCTGTCGATTGCGTCGTGCGAGAGACTGGGCAGGTGATTCCCTCGACTCCTTTGGTGGTTGAAGATAAAGGGGCCGAGCCCAAGAAAAGGTAATTTACAAAGCATAATGGATTCGATACGATGCTTCGTTCAGCACTTGAACGCAAAGTGATTTTCTATTTGATTGAGACGTAATCAATGGCCCCGCTTCAATTTATCAGTTTGCTGGACCTCAAGACCCGGATGGCTTTGAAGTCTGAAGCATCCAAACTGTACCTCAGTTATCTCTGGTGGGTGCTTGAGCCTATGCTTTGGGTGCTGGCGTTCTATTTTGTATTTACCGTCGTGTTGGAAATGGGGCGGGATATTGCTTTTTTGATGTGTGGTAAGATTCCCTTTTTGTGGTTCAGCAAGTCGGTGACGACGGGTTCCAACAGTATCGTATTTGGTAAAGGTTTGCTCACTCAGGTCAATATCCCTAAGGCGTTCTTCCCTTATCAATCGCTACAGGAAGCACTATATAAGCAGTGGCTGGTTTTTCTGGTCCTGTTCGTGTTTCTGGTGATGTGGGGCTATAGCGCCTCCTGGCACTGGTTGTGGGTCGTGCCGGTTATCATTGTGAACTACTTGCTGATTCTTTTGTGCGCTCTGGCCGGGGCTTTTTTGGTGAGCTATGTGCGCGATATCCGGATGCTGATTAGCATGGGGGTTATTTTTCTCATGTTTGCCTCGGGCATTTTCTGGGATGTGAACGATATTGCTGACCCGGCCAAACGGGAGGCCTTAATGAATTGGAACCCGCTATTGTTTTTGGTTGATTCTTACCGGGCCGTCCTTATGAGAGGTGAGATGTTTGATCAGCAGCATATGCTGCTGCTCACTGCCATTCTGTTAGGGGGTATCGGCTTTATGCACCTGCTTTACCGGATTTTTAACCAGTCAATTGCGTCAAGGGTGATCAACTCATGACCACTGGCGATATTCTGCTTGAAGCCAAGAACCTGAAATATGCCTACGCCAGCCGGCTTTGGGGCTTTAAGCGGTTTAATTTTGAAGTTCTGAAAGGGTTGGACTTCAATGTCTATCGCGGCGAAACGCTCGGTATTATGGGGCGGAATGGTTGTGGCAAGAGCTCTCTGCTTCGTATATTGAACGGTGTCGTTGCTCCCACGGGGGGTGAGCTGAAGCAAACGGGGAATCCAACGAGAATATTGTTGACGCTCGGGTTAGGCTTTGATAAAGACTTGACGGGCAGGGACAATGCAATGCTGAGTGCAATGCTGCAAGGCTATTCGCGCAGCCGGGCAAGAGAGGCTCTGGATGAGGTCAAGGCGTTTTCAGAGTTGGGTGATTTTTTTGAGCGACCGGTTAAGACCTATTCCTCAGGGATGCGAAGCCGACTTGGCTTTTCTACCGCACTGAAGACAGAGGTGGACTTGCTTTTGATTGATGAGACTTTGAGCGTTGGGGACCAGCACTTCAGCCACAAGGCCGAGAAAGCGATGATGGAGAAGATTAATAGTGAGCAGACTGTGATTTTTGTGAGTCACAGTGGCGGACAAGTCAACAAGGTTTGTAGTCGAGCGATTTGGCTGGAAGATGGTGTTATTCAGGCCCAGGGTGACACCAAAGAGGTGGCGGCGGAGTACAAGGACTTTATGGATGAGATGGATCGTAGTGGCGGAAAGTCGGCTTGGCAAACATAACTGGATAGGTTGTTTTTAATTGGATCGAGCTTAACTCAAGCTTTTGGGGTGCCGTATTATAACGCCTTCGCCCCAAATAATCTGGTTTTGGTGCGAACCCACGCAAATCGTACCGCACTGGTCAAGTGCCACCACAAATGCCGGTTGTTCAACGTATGACTGGCTCGCCTTCCTCGGTGAACCATTCTGGCCGCCGGAATATAATACGCTTTCTCTCCCAACAAATGCCGTGCCCGCCAGCAGAAATCCACGTCTTCATAATATAAATAATACCGCTCATCAAAACCGCCTAACGCCTCGAAGGTGCTGGCTTTGAACGCCAGACAGGCGCCGGATGCCCAGTCGACGGGGCACGCGCGCAGGGTACAGCGGTCCACGCCAGTCCGGTTTTTCCGAAACAGGTAGGAGGTGAGCAGTTCCCACAGGTAGGGGAAGCGGCGCACCGACTCCTCATGTTCCTGGAATTCCTTGTCTTTGAAGATGTTGGGTGCACCGATTTTGGCATTTTCCGCCCGCATGTCGTTGATGAGGGTATCAATGGCTTCCCGGTCGCATTCCAGATCGGGATTCAGGATGATGAACCAGTCTTCATCGATATTCATGCCGAGGTTGTCCCGGCAGTGGCGGAAGACTTTGTTGTGGTTGGCGCCGAATCCGTGGATGTTTTCGTTGGCCAGGTAGGTCAGGTCATGCTCTCTGGCGTAGGCTTCCAGTTCTGGGGCTGGGTGGTTGTCCAGAATGACAATGCAGTGGTTCTCAGCCTTCAGTGCGTGAGGCTGAAGGTCGTGGATGATTTCCACGGTGTCTTCGTGGGAAACGACGGAGATATAGACAGTCATTGCCGTCGCGCTCCTTTGACCAGCAAAACGCTCGCCCAGAGCTTGAACGTTCTATTCAAGTCCCGGTGTAGGGGCCAGTAGCGCAGAATGAAAGCAATACGATGGAATACGTTGCTTTTCATCGCTTCCTGGTAGGTTTTGAAGAACCCCTGGTGCTCGGTTGGCAGTGCTTCGTAATATTGATCGGTGAAAGCAACGGCTTGACGCAGGATCCTGTTCGCAATGGTTAGCGTATCGGCCAGTTTGCGTTTGCGTCGGTTGGTTTTGTTCTGACTGCCCACCTGATTGGAGTCGTGCTGTCGGTACAGCAGTGTCGCTTCGGTGATGAAGTCGATATGACCAGTTCCGCTGGCGATCAGTGCGAGCCACCAGTCGTGCATGACGATATCCGGGTGTTCGGCGGTGGGCTCCATCGCCGTGATCAGTGACCGGTTGACGCAGGCCGAGGCGCCCTGCACGGTGTTGTGAAAGGCCAGCCGTCGCGGGTCTTTGGCATTGCTCGGGCGCAGTTGGTCGAGCTCCCAGAAGGAGTGTTTTTCGTCCGTGTCCGGGCGCCAGACCCAGGCGTCGGAAAAGATCAGGTGCGGCGAGTGTTCGCTGTGCATTTTTTCAGCAAACAGGGCGGCTTTGTTGTCGAGCCAGATGTCGTCCTGGTCGGACAGGAACACGTAGTCGGCGGTGGTCTGGGGCAGGGCGGTGAGCACGTTGCGGATGACGCCCCGGCCCGGGCCGTCGATGATGGTGACCGGTATAGTCGCGGATTGTGCGATCTGGTTTACAATGGCGCGGGTATCGTCGGTGGAGCCGTCGTCGCTGACCAGCACGCGCTGGGGCGCCGGTTGCTGACGAAGGATGCTCTCGAGCTGCTCGGCGATATAGTCGGCGCCGTTGTAGGTGCAGACCAGTACTTCGTAGTCGATCCCTGAGGGGGACTGTGCCGGGGTGGGCGTGTTGGGCATAGCGGTATCGGTTTTATCCATAATTTTGTGGAGTATACCTGAAAAACGGACTGAAATAATGGCGATTTGGATTCCCGGAGCGGCCGGTTTTGTCGGCCGTGCATTGATGGCGCGGTTGCAGGCGGATGGACAATCCGTTGAACCTGTTTCCCGTCGAGCCAGGACGGTATCGGGCCTTCCGGCCCGGCGCATCTCGGCGCTGGGCTCACACCTGTCGGCGGGCGATGTGGTGGTGTATTGCGCGGGCCGGGCCCATGTGCAGGAGAAACCGGGCGAGGCTTCCCGGGCGGCTTTTCACCGCGCCAATTGCGACGAGCCTCTGGCGGCGGCCCGTCTGGCCTCGGCCCGGTGCGCCCGCCGATTTGTGTTTGTGAGTAGCATCAAGGTCAACGGTGAGCGCACCACTGGCATACCGTTCAGTGAGCGGGACACGCCCCAACCGGAAGACGATTACGGGCGCTCCAAGTGGGAGGGTGAGCAGGCGCTGTGGCAGCACGCGCGGCAGACCGGGATGGAGCTGGTCATCGTGCGGCCGCCGCTGGTGTATGGCCCGGGTGTGCGGGCCAATTTTGCGGCCATGATGCGGGCCTTGAAGCGCGGCGTGCCCCTGCCGCTGGCGTCGATCCGGAACCAACGTAGCCTGGTGTATCTGGAGAATCTGGTGGATTTTCTGGCGCTGTGTTGCACGGATCCCGCGGCCGCGAACGAGACGTTTCTGGTGTCCGACGGGCGGGATCTGCCCACCCCGGAATTGTTGCGCTTGATGGGGGAGGCCCAGGGGCAGCCGGCGCGTTTGTGGCCGTTCCCGGTACCTTTGTTGAAGTTCGGCGCTGGCGTACTCGGTCGGCGGGGTATGGCGGAGCGGCTGTGTGATTCCCTGCAGGTCAGTGACGACAAGGCCCGAAACCGCCTGGTCTGGCGGCCGCCGTTTTCGGTGGAGGAGGGGTTGAGGAGGACGGCGTCACAGTTTGGTGAGTTGTGAGAAAGCGTCCATGCGTTGGTGCAGAACACCCAGAATCTCTACGGCGTCGGATCTTTCGCGGTAGTAAATAATGTGATTGCCGCAAATGTAGCTTGAGCATTGCGGGAGCAGCTCCGGGCGGGCGCGCCCTTTCCCTGGTTCCAGGGCAAGCCCCTCCATGGCTTCGAACAAGGTATAGAAATACTTGTCGGCTTGGTCCTCTCCCCAGGTTTCCGTGCCATACAGCCAGATGTCACGAAGGTCGGTTTTGGCTCGCGGGGTAACGTTAACCGCTTTTACGTTCTTTGAACTCATTTAGCATACCTTCCTTGGTCTGAGTGACGAATTGTCCCGCATCCGCTTGGCGCATACCCTCGGCCAAGTGGGCTTTTAGCGCCATGAACGAACGCTCTTCCTCCATGTGTCGCAAGGCGTCCCGGATGACTTCGCTTGCAGAGCTATACCGGCCGCTGCTGACTTCTTCGCGGATAAATGTCTCCCAATGAGTGCCCAGGCTCAGACTTGTAGTCGCCATAATGTACACTTCCTCAGTATTCAGAATGAATAATATAGAATATAGCGCACGTAGAGCCATGGGGCAAATGGGGACTACAAAGCCTTTGGTCGCTGGTGTGACACTGCAGGATCGGCGTCGCATGGGCGCCCTACGGGGAAGAGGTCGGCGTATAATGCCGACGAACTGGCAGACTGGATTGGAGAAGACGTTGACGTTGATTGTGGGTGGATTGGTGGTTCTGGCGTTGACCTGGGCTTTGACCGGGTTGTTGCGCCGCTATGCGGTGCATAAGCAGCTGATGGATATTCCCAATGCCCGGAGCTCCCACAAGGTGCCCACGCCGCGCGGCGGTGGTGTGGCGATTGTGGTGGTGGCGCTGGCGGCCTTGCCGGTGCTGGTGTGGCTTGGGGCGCTAACAGAGGCGGCGGCCTATGGCCTGGGTGGTGCCGGTGCTCTGGTGGCGCTGGTCGGATGGCTGGATGATCACGGTCATGTGGCGGCCGGCTGGCGATTGTTGGTGCATTTTACGGCGGCCGCCTGGGGGCTGTATTGGCTGGGCGGCCCGGTGGACCTGACGTTCTGGGGTTGGACGCTGCCCGGTGTGTGGCTGTGGGCGCCGTTGCTGGTGTACCTGGTGTGGTTGCTGAACCTGTACAACTTTATGGACGGCATTGATGGTATTGCCGGGGTGGAGGCGCTCACGGTCTGTGTCGGTGGGGCACTGCTGGCTTATTGGGCGGTGCCCGGCGCGAATGTGATGCTGTATGTGTTGCTGGCCGTGGGGGCGCTGGGCTTTTTGCTCTGGAATTTTCCGCCGGCAAAGATTTTTATGGGTGATGCCGGCAGTGGCTTTGTCGGGCTGTGGCTGGGGCTTCTGTCGATTTATGCAGCCCATCAGGCACCGGTGTTGTTCTGGGGCTGGGTGATTTTGCTGGCGATGTTTGTGGCGGATGCGACGGTGACGTTGTTTTTCCGTTGGTTGCGAGGGGAGAAGCTCACCGAGGCTCACCGCAGCCATGCCTATCAGCACCGGGCGGAGAATTGGGGGCATAAGGGGACGACGTTGTTCTATGGGTTTGTCACCCTGATGTGGTTGTTGCCCATGGCGCGTTGGGTGGTTTTAGGCGGGGTTGAGCCGATTGTTGGCGTGGTGTTGGCGTATGCGCCGGTGGTGTTTTTGGTGTATCAATTTGGGGCCGGGATTCGGCATGTTGAGTGGGATGAGTATTAGGATTTAGTGCAGAATTTGGGGTTGGGGCGGGAAGGCGTTTATTTTTTGGTGGGGTAGGGTGGGGTTTCCCCACCATGGGTTTTCGGTGGGCGGAGCCCACCCTACGGTTGGTGGGGCGTCAACGGTAGAGTGGGGTTGCCCCACCAAGGGTTAATTGACGATCCGCAGCTTGCCGGTATTCTGCCTCTGGCGCCAGACGGCGTCGCTGATCATCACGCTGGCGTGGTAATCGGTGGGGGCTTCGACCAGCAGCTGCTTGACCCGATCGCACTGGTAGCTGTGGCAGGCCACGTCCAGCTCGTCGAGCAGTATTTTGGTTTCTTCCCAGCTCAGGTAATCCTCTTCCGCGCGCAGGATGCCGGGGTGTTGGGTGCCGGAGACGTTGTTGCCGATCAGCAGCTCTTCGTAGAGTTTTTCCCCGGGGCGGAGCCCGGTGTATTCGATCGAGATGTCGCCGTTGGGAGACTTGTCGCTTTTGATCTCCAGGCCGGAGAGGTGGATCATGCGTTTTGCCAGATCCACAATTTTGACTGGCTCGCCCATGTCGAGCACAAAGACATCGCCGCCGGTGGCAATGGAGCCGGCCTGCAGCACAAGCTTGGCCGCTTCGGGGATGGTCATGAAGTAGCGGACCATTTCCGGGTGGGTGACGGTCACCGGGCCGCCGCTTTTGATCTGGGAGCGGAACAGCGGCACGACTGAGCCGGAAGAGCCCAGCACGTTACCGAAGCGCACCATACTGAATGTGGTGCCAGTCTGGCGTTTGGCCAGGCCCTGGAGCACCAGTTCGGCCAGCCGCTTGGAGGCGCCCATGATGTTGGTAGGGCGCACGGCCTTGTCGGTAGAGACCAGTACAAAGGACTCCACTCCGGCGCGAATGGCCGCCTCGGCGCTATACCAGGTACCGTAGACGTTGTTACGGACGCCCTCGACGATGTTGTGTTCGACCAGCGGTACGTGCTTGTAGGCGGCGGCGTGGTACACCGTCTGAACGCCGAAGCTGCGCATGATGGTCTCGACCCGGTGCTCTTTCTGGACCGAGCCGAGAATGCTGTACAGATCAATGTGGTTTTTCTTGTAGTCCGGCGTATCGCGCAGTTCGCGCTCGATGTTATACAGGCTGAACTCGTTGAGCTCAAACAGGACAATGGCGCGGGGACGATGCTGGATGATCTGCCGGCATAGTTCACTGCCGATGGAGCCCCCGGCACCGGTGACCATGACCACCTTGTCGGTGATGCAGGCGCCCATCAGCTCTGGCTGGGAGGCGACCGGGTCACGACCGAGCAGGTCCTCAATTTCCACGTCTTTAATATGCTCAATACGGGCCTTGCCGCTGAGAATATCGGGGATTGCGGGCACGGTCTGTACCGAGACGGCCAGTGACTCCAGGCGTTGGATGACCTGGGCCCGACGGGAGTTGGGCGTGCTGCCCAGGGCCAGTAGGATCTTGTTGCAGCGATGGTTTCGGATCAGCGCTTCGATGTTCCGTGGCTTGTGAACCTTGATATTGGCAACCATGGTCCCGTGCAGGGCGGGGTTGTCGTCGACAAAGGCCACCGGCTTATACTGCGAACCCTGGAGGGCCAGGGTGAGCTGGTGACCGGTATACCCGGCACCATAGACGATGACCGGCTCTTTGCTGTCCTTACCCCGGCGGTTGATCATCATGATCACGCTGCGCACCAGCAGGCGCGGGGCGCCGACCAGTAATAGTGCAATGGTGAAATAGATGAAGGGCATTGAGCGGGGTAGCATGGACTGGGTCAGGAAGCTGGCGGTGGCCAGTACCAATGCCGAGATAACCACACAGCCTACTATGGTGAGCATGGCCGGGGTGCTCATATAGCGCAGAATGGCCCGGTACATGCCCATCCGGATAAAGACCCCCAGGCTCACGACCAGCGTGATGCTGACAACGAGGATGTCTTTATCGAGAAACTGGGAGTCGAAGGTACCAAGCCGCAGGAATGCCGCTAGATAGAAGGCTGAAACAATGGCGATAGTGTCGTAAATCAGGGAGATAATGCGTTTGGTGGTCCGGGAGGACTCAAACAGGGCTTCCAGCATATACCTCAACTCCATAGTGACCGAATGTAGACCAAACTGCCGATGGCGCTCCTTGATGGGGCAATAACGGGCGCAGTATAGCCGATTATTGACAGAAATGTGACCAGAAAGTGCCACTCAGCCCTGTCGAATCGCTATCTTTACACTTTCCTAATAGCAATACAGCAATTTCGGTGCCAGATCGGTCCGGGAGGCGCTCTGAGGGGGCTATCGCTGGTTTTGCTCGGCACCCGCTCTATTCAGTTGCTTTCTTGCTTGGCTTAGGGGCACGGTGCGGCCCTCTCTCGCGTCTACCAACCCCTGCGTAACGGCTTTGACGAAACGTCGCTCTTGGTGGCTTGGCGTGGGCGGTCGAGAGTTACCGGTCTTCATGTAGTCGGCCTTCCACATATTTATGGAGGATACTGGCAACGAGCGTTTGGTAGGGAATACCTTCCGCCAAGGCTCTCTTTTGGAGCCCCCTTAGGTCCTTGGAAGACAGCCTGATGTTAATTCGGGCGTCTTTCTTGAACATGGCCTCGGCGTACTGCTGATGCCGTACTTTCCTTGCCTCGAAGTCCGGTGCTCGCTGAAGTTCAGCGGCGTCGAACGCCTCCAGAATTTCTTGCTCTTCTTTATCCAGCTTGCTCATTTTGAACCTCCCAAATAAGATTTGGTCGCTTTACGGCTTGGGATAATCGTTTTCAGAAACATTTCGTCATCCGACTCTACAAAAGGCACCAAATAAGCATACCCCTCTATTTCAATCACATGTATTTGTTGGCCCGGATACCGCTCTTGGTTCGGGTGCTCGAACGTGTCTAGAATACCTCCTGCCAAAATGTGCAAAACCACATCCTCGAAGGCGATATTCCGTTCTTCTTGGAGAAGCTTGTTCTTCTCTGGGTTCCATGTGATTGACTTCATAACGAGATGATAGCACATTGTGTGCTTTTTGTACTCAGGTGCACTCTCGTGCGGCTTTATCCTTGCCGCACCAACCAACACTGATGGATTTTCGGGTTGCGCTGGAAGTCCTTGTCGATGGTCTGGGGGGTTATGTTCTCCAGCTGGTAGCCGGCGAGGGCGTCGGTGTCCAGGCTGAAGCTGCGCAGGTTGGTGGAGAAGATCAGGGTGCCGCCCTGGGCCAGGGCTTTCATGGCGTTCTGGATCAGCTCGACGTGGTCGCGCTGGACGTCGAGGACGTCCGGCATTTTTTTGGAGTTGGAGAAGCTGGGCGGGTCGAGCAGGATCAGGTCGAATTCCTGGTCGTTGTCTTTCAGCCACTGGACGCAGTCAGCCTGCTCGAGCCGGTTGCGGGATTCGCCCAGGTCGTTCAGGGCCAGGTTGTTGCGGGCCCAGTTGAGGTAGGTGTTGGACATGTCCACGCTCAGGGTGAAGCGGGCGCCGTTCATGGCGGCGTGGATGCTGGCGCTGGCGGTGTAGCAGAAGAGGTTGAGAAAGCGCTTGTTCGCCGCCATTTCGGCGATTTTCATCCGCACGGGCCGATGATCCAGAAACAGGCCGGTGTCCAGGTATTGCCAGAGGTTGACCTGCAGGCGGGCCTTGCCCTCGATCACGGTGAGCAGTTCGCCTTGCGGGCGCTCGCTCAGTTTCTCGTACTGGCTGCCCTGGGTGTGGCTGTGGCGCCGGCGCTGTTTGTAGCTGACACGGTCCGGGCTGATGCCCAGCGCTTGGGGCACGGCGGCCTGAATTTCGGCAAAGCGCTGTTCGGCGCGGGCTTCGTCCACGGATTTGGGCGCGGCGTATTCCTGCACGTGAGCGTAGAGCTCGCCTTTTTCGGTGTGGTAGAGGTCGACCGCCGCCGAGTATTCGGGCATGTCGGCGTCATACAGCCGGTAGCAGTGAATATCCTGCTTTTTCGCCCATTTTCCCAGTTGTTTCAGGTTCTTTTGCAGGCGATTGGCCATCATCTGGGCGCCGGAGGTGAGCTCGCGCTCGGCCGGGTGACGGGTGTCCAGGGGTTTCGGGCCCGAGGTGACGAAGGCTTCGGCCTGAATCGAGAACATCAGCAGTTCAGTCGGCAGGGGGCCGTTGAACAGTTTGTACTTTTTCTCGGCGCGCAGGCCCATCTGTTTGCCCAGCTCGGGGTTGCCGGTAAAGATGGCGGCGCGCCAGCCCTGGAATTCGGCCTTCAGTCGGTCGCCCAGGTGCTGATAGAGCAGTTTGAGTGATTCCACTTCGCCCAGGCGCTCGCCGTAGGGCGGGTTGCTGATCACCAGGCCCGGTTTCAGGGTGGTGTGCGTGGGCTGCTTGAGTGCGGCCAGCTCTTTGCGGCTGACGCGGATCCACTCATCCAGGCCGATTTTGGTGATGTTGTGCTCGGCGGCGCGGATGACGTTGAGGTCGGCGTCGTAGCCACGGATTTCCGGGTGCGGGCGGTTGATGCCCGCGCGCTTGCGCTCGATGGCTTCTTCGCGCAGCTCCAGCCAGATGTCGTTGCGATGGTTGAGCCAGTGCTCAAAACCGAAGCGCGCCCGGCCCAGGCCGGGGGCGATGTCGGCGGCCATCATGGCCGCTTCTATTAATAGTGTGCCGGCGCCGCACATGGGGTCGATCAGCGCGCCGCCGCGCTCGGCGATCTCGGGCCAGCCGGCGCGAATGAGCACGGCGGCGGCCAGGTTTTCTTTCATGGGGGCGCTGCCCTGTTTGAGGCGGTAGCCCCGGCGGTGCAGGCTGTCGCCGGACAGGTCCAGGCTAATAGTGACGCGGCCTTTGTGCAGGCGGGCGTTGACGCGCAGGTCCGGGTTCTGTTTGCTCACCGAGGGGCGCTCACCGGTAATGTCGCGCAGGCGGTCGACCAGGGCGTCCTTGATTTTGAGGGCGCCGAACTGGGTGTTGCGGATGGCGCCGCTGGAGCCGATAAAGTCCACCAACAGGGTGCTCTGGGGGCCGAGGTGCTGTTCCCAGGGGATGTCGCGCGCGCCGTTGTAGAGGCTGTTCTGGTCACCGACCGGGAATTCCGCCAGAGGCAGAAGGATTTTGTTGGCCAGGCGGGACCAGAGGCAGGCGCGGTAGGCGAGGGCGATGTCGCCGCTGAAGGCGACGCCGGCGACGGTTTCTTTGGTCTCGGTGGCACCAATCTCCGCCAATTCGGCCAAAAGCAGCCCTTCCAGCCCTTTGGGGCAGGTGGCGAAGAGTTCCAGATGTTCGTTCACTTGCGGTCCTCGATATATCGGCGTTCAAATCACCGATACGGGGTCGGTGTCGGGGGCGTTCGTCCGCTCAGCCCTTTAATGATCAGGGGGGCCTGTTTGTCAAATGGCTGGCTAGAGCGATGTGCCATATTAACGGGGGTGGCTATAAAAATAAAATCGTTCACAGGGGAGGGGCTTTTTGCTGTACTGAGCACTCGCCTCCCCGATCCATCGGTGCGATCACGCCGCGCCATCCCTCAGAGGGAAGCGATGCAGTACCTCCCGGCGCCACCCGCCAAGGGCTTTCACTCGCCCAGCGCGGCGCCATCTTAACCCGGCTGGACCCGGGACACGCAAGATTAACCGCGACAAAGAGGTGCATCACATCATGAAAAGTCAAAAACGTAACCACACAGAACGCGCATTTGGTAAGGGATATCAAGCCGGTATTGCTGGCCGCTCTCGCAGCTTGTGCCCGCATGAAACAGGCCAGGCCAGACAGGAGTGGCTCGCAGGCTGGCGCGAGGCCCGCACGGATCAGTGGGACGGTTACAACGTCATGGCTCAGGTGCAGAAACTCAGTAATTTACACCCTCATCCGTGACCCTCTCGGCCCTGATCTTTGACTGAGATCATTGTTGGCCAACTTCTCCTCAACTGCCCGCCCTGTGCGGGCATTTTTTTGGTGGTGTCGGTGGGCGGAGCCCACCCTACGCGTACGGCCATTTTTTGTTCGGGTGGTATCGGTGGGCGGAGCCCACCCTACGGGCTCCGCTGTCACCCATCTCGTAGGGTGGGCTCCGCCCACCAGAATGCAGTTCGCTGTACGTCCCTGTGCTCACTGCATATGACCGCCACGGACGGCGGAAATGCCGAATATGCAGGAGCAATTTTCGGCCCGTCCGTCCTGGACATAAAAAAACGGCTTGAGCCCGGGGGCGCAAGCCGTTTTTTGGTATTTGGTAGGACTACCCAGACTCGAACTGGGGACCTCTACCATGTCAAGGTAGCGCTCTAACCAACTGAGCTATAGTCCTATTTGTTGAGGCGCGAACTTTACCAAAACCGTCTGATTTTGCAACCCTTTTTTTTGGTGGGCGGAGCCCCGTAGGGTGGGCTCCGCCCACCGAAAAGGGGACGGAGGGATTTAATTTTGATCAACCTGGTTAAAAAATAGTCCCTCCGTCCCCTTTTTGGGGCTGTGTGCTATAGTCCTTGGAAAGACATCGTCCAAAAAGAGAGGAAAACTCTATGCGTATCAATCGTTTAAGCAAAGCCTTGGCTGTTGGTCTGTGTGCGGGTCTGATTCTGCAGACCACCGCCTGCGGCACGGTGTTGCATCCTGAGCGCAAGGGCCAGACCGGAGGGCGGCTTGATCCGGCCATTGTCGCGCTGAACGCGGTCGGGTTGCTCCTTTGGGTCATCCCCGGTGTGGTCGCCTTCGCCGTGGATTTCTCCAACGGCACCATCTACCTGCCCGGTGGCAGCGCCCAGTTGACTGACGAGCAGATGGAGCGGGTGACACGCGCCGATGGCCAAGTGGACCAGGAAGCGCTGGAGAAAGTGGTCAATGAAGAGCTTGGTATGAATGTCGACCTGCAGGCCAGCAATGTGCAGGTGCGCGCTATGGAGTCCAGGGAGCAGCTGCAGGCCCTGCTGGCCAAGCAGCCGACCACCCTGGCGCAGCTGTAACCCGCTAGCCGATGGAGTTGAAGAACCCCATAACCGCGATCTGGCGCAGCAAGTCGTCCCGGGGCCTGAAGATCATCGCCTACAGCCTGTTGCTCCTCTTTGTGACAGCGCTGCCCTTCATGGGCTATGTGACCTTCGGCCCCAGCGATAGCAACCCCATGGCGCTGAGCCTGATCTTCGCCGGCGGCGCCATGTTCGCCCACGTGGGGTTCTTCGTCGGCCTCCTCCTCCTGATCTGGGATCACTATAAAAAAGGGGACGGAGGGATTTAATTTTGATCAATTTGTTTGAATTTTAACCATTCTCTCGCCCGGTTCAATGTGAGCCCTTTCACAAAATAACCGCAAGACCCTCCGCTCCACTTGCACGCCTCCTGTTCGATTAATAGACTCAAGACTCAGTTTTGAGATCTGGACAAGGACGCTGCGTACATGGACGACGCTTCACGACTCTATCTCTCCGGCATGGGTATGATTAATGCCTTGGGTGGCTCGGCTCCCATGGTGTGGGCCGCGGCTGGCGCCGGCATCAACCGCTACACCCTCTCCCGATTTGTTGACGATAACGGTGACCCCATACGTCTGGCCCCCGTGCCCGATGCCGTCTTTGATCAGCCCGGCTGGGAGATTGATGAGGGTGACCAATACAGCGAACCCCAGGATCATGCCATCAAGATGGCGCTTCATGCGCTGGCGCAGATAACGGAGCAGGGCGCTCTTCCCGCACAGGCGCCTCTGGTTTTGGCGATGAATGAGCCGGAGCTGGAAGCCGACTGCCTTCCGCTGGACAAACTGAAAGCCAATCTGGCCCTGTCCGGTCATGCCTGGTTGAACCCCGAACTTTTGCGGAGCTTGCACTCAGGGCGCGCGGCCGGTATTGAGGCGATGGAATTTGCCTATGATTATCTGGCGGACGTTTATCCGGATGGCATGGTCATCGGCGCGAGCGACTCACCGAACAATTACACCCGCCTGCGTGTGCCTGAGCAGCAGAATCGGCTGATGACCCTGGGCCCGACCGACGGCTATGTGCCAGGGGAGGGCGCCGCCTTTATTGTGCTGACGGCCGAGCCGCGTAAGGCGATGGTAGAGGACGGAAAAGTTCTGGTGGTTCATCCGCCGGGGCTGGCTCAGGAGCCCGGCGATTGGTTTTCCGATGAGCCCTATCTGGGGGAGGGACTGGATGCGGCCTTTAAAGCGGTATTGGAGCACTACGCCGGGCCGCCCATCCACAGCATCTACAGCAGCATGAACGGCGAGCGCTACTGGGCCAAGGAGTATGGGGTCGCGATGATTCGTAGCCAGAAACGGCTGGGTGACGCGCACCTGGTTCATCCCGCCGAGTACTACGGTGACCTCGGTAGTGCCACGGCCCCGTCGTTGATGGCTCTGGCCGCGTTTGATCTGCTGAATAATCCGAACGCGGACGCGCACCTGGTGTACAGCTCTTCGGACACCGGCTTGCGCGGGGCGCTGATACTGGAAAAACGCGATTTGGCCAGGGAGAGGACTGAAGGAGGAGCGATATGACTGAGATAGGAGAAGGCGTGTTTGTGCCGGAGCCACCGAAGAGTAGTGGGGAAGAGGGTGAGGGCAAGAAGAAGCTCAAGGTCAGGCTGTTGCTGTTTTTTGATGGCACGGCGAATAACCGAACCAATGTTGAGGAGCGGGAGAATAACACCGAGGTGTATCGGGATCTGGCCGATCAGTGGGTGGAACTGAAGGCTTATCAAAGCTATAACAATGCCAAGTCCAATATTGCACTGCTCGAGGAGCAGCTCGACCCTGAAAAGCCGCCGAAATCTTTCGATCACGCCTTATCGGTTTACACGGAAGGGGCCGGCACGGAGGACCGTGAACATGATCGCCGGAGAGGGTTGACGCTGGGCACGGGATCTACCGGTATTGAGGAAAAAGTCAAGAAAGGTATCAACGTTGCAGTGACGGAGCTGGACACGCTATTTCAAAGCGCGGAAGAGGATGCCGTTCTGGAAAAGCTGGCCATTGATCTCTTTGGTTTTAGCCGAGGCGCGGCGAGTGCGCGTCATTGTGTTCACCGGCTGATGGATGAGGGTGGGGAGCCTATTGCTGAACAATTGGAAGTCGAGGGGTTTCCAGCGGAGAAAATCGAGATCAATTTTGTCGGGCTGTTTGAGACTGTATCGTCTCACGGCCTGTCTTTCAGTAACGATGTGGGTGCGCTCAAGCTGGATGCCATACGCCGAGCGAAGCGCGTGGTTCAACTCGAAGCTTCGGAGGAGTATCGGGAGAACTTCTCCCTGACGACCATCAAGAGTGCTGGGGGTAAGGGACGGAGAATCTGCCTTCCCGGGGCGCACAGCGATATCGGAGGCGGCTACCGGGACGGTGAAGAAGCCCAGATTGTATTCAAGGGGGCTCAGCGGGACCGGCATGCAGATCGGGACTGGCTGTTGGGGCAGGGCTGGTATCGGCCCGGTGAGCTGACCCTGCCTACCTCTCGCAATACCTTGAACTACGTGATTCATGCGAAGAGAGCGCTGGTGAAGGCCAGCTACAGCAAGATCCCCCTTGGTATGATGGCGGACTTTATTAAAGAGGAGGGGATGAAAATGAATTCAAAAGAATTTCCCAATATTGTCGATTTGAGAGAAGAGTCTGCGGAGCTTCGGGAGTTGGAGGGCCGAATAAAAGCTTATGTGGGATCGGTTTCGGACTCCAGGCCGGAGGACTGGCAGGTACGAGACCCATTGCTTTACATTATTCGCCACCAGTACCTACACTTATCGGCACACTACTCGGGGGTGGGCATGGCGCCCAGACTTAAAAGCGGACAACGCAGGCGGCAATACCATGAAGGTTAAGGCACGGCGCCGAACCACACTGATATCGGCTTTTTTACTGTTACTCGGTTGTGAGGACCCTATGACCAAAGCGGATTGGATGGCCTCGGAGTCGGCCCCCAAAGACTATCCGATGAAGGTTGTCTCAGGAACATTTTTATACCCCGGAAAAGATCACGGACTTTATGTGCCCAGCGGAAAAACCGTCTACGGTGGCTGGGGCAAGTCGATTTCCACCCATGTGGTGGGTCCGGACCAAAAGCCATTGCCGGATCGGCTGCACATCACCTACTATTCCTACCTTGAAGACCAGTTTTATCGGGGAGAGTTTGATTTACCCTATGAAACCATCGTCAAGATGTTTAATGAGGGCTTTCAAAGTCACAAGACTCCGCCAAAAACCAAGCGCTACCATAAGATTGCCGTGGGTATGGCCCCGGGAGGGTCTGTTGCCGTCTGGTTGATTGGTGCCGGTAAAACCACCGAAATCTTCTTTGGTCAAGCCGACCCCATCGACTATGACTGGAAGAAGTACTGGACTGATTCCTTCATGAATGACCACCCAAAGCCACGGGAAGACTACTATGAGGACTCGCTGGAGCAGTTCCTCACGCCAGAAGAGCGAAAGCGCCTGGAAGAAGAGGGCATTCCCTTCGATAAGTGGTCGCGAATGCGCACCCACTACCACTGGCGACCCAAGTTCTTTCGCATGACGGGCCCTGACAGTCCGGGGACGATCAACTACGTCAACGGTGAGCTCTATCACTTGCGCTACCCACTCAGCGAAGAAGATGCCGCCAAGCCCAGACCCTTGCCCAAGCGCATGAGTTTTCACAGTGGAAATTATTTATACATTATCCACTTCGACGAAGACGAAATGCTGGAAGTGTTCGAAAAGATGGCCGACGGCGACAACCCGCTCTACCTCGATATCGCCCCCGGCCTTCCCAGGTCCGAAACCGCCATTCGGGTGAGAAATAAAGACGACGAGCATATCGATCTCGAGAAGATCACGGTAGAGGAGATCAATTAACGTTCTTAAAAAGTAAAAAGGGGACGGAGGGATTAAAAATTGAACAAATTGGTCAAATTAAAATCCCTCCGCCCCCTTATTAGGTCTAGGCCAGCTTGGTTAACCGGTTGGGGGCATCCTCTACCGCGATCTCCTGGCTGTCAGGATCAATGGGCCACTTCAGCGGAGCGAAGTGTTCGGTTAACGACATGTCCGGACAATCTGCCGCGACTCGGTTCCATTCCGCTTGTGCTTCAGGGCCCAGTTCCAGCTGAATGGTATCGATAATAGCTTCCTGAAGATCTGCAATGGGAGTGGTGTCGAAGTGCGGGCCCGACTTGTTTTTGCTGTAGATTCTCGGGTCGAAGGTTACTTTTATAAAGTGTTTGTCGGTAACGGGAAAGAGCAGCAAGTCCACTGGGGCTGTTAAGTGATTGCCATACCCCACTTTATAAATCGTACAGCGTGCCCCAGAAACGGGCAGATCCCGCAATGGCCTCCAGTTCATAGGGCCTCGGCACGGAAAGCCAGCATCAACACCGCTGTGCCCGTATTGTGCGTTCAGGAAGTCCGCCACCACATTCTCAAAAACGCGTGGATGAAAAAAGGATGCGTTTTGATACTCATGGTCTTTATCACGCCCCACAATAGTTACAGCCATGACCAGCTGAGCTTTGGCTCCAGTCATCCAGGGTCCCCAAAAAGCCCATTCCCGTCGAAATATCGTCCGCGAGCGCCAGAAATTATTGGCCATTACGTCACTCGCATATGGCTGAAGGCCTCCGGACAACTCATCATGCTTGTACTTGTTGGGCTCCGTGCTAATGTTTTGTCGCCGGTGAGGACTGTGTTTTGGAGCACCGAACTTTAGTCGACTACCCCCAATGGTGAAGCTTATCGGTTGAGCATTTGATATGCTCGGCCCACGAGGAGTGCAAGAATTATCGCGCTTTCGCCAATCTAGTGGTAAATACTTGACAGAGTTCCACATACAATCACCCTTTTCTACCTAGGCGTTTAAACTTGTGCGCATGGGGTTGCACGATATCCTCCGCGATGGCGCGCGCCTAGAGCAGCAGATGCCGTTCCAGTCGCACTTCCCAGCGCTGAGGTGATTGCCGACACCATGGGGAACGTCCCGCCAAGGAATCCGCCCGCTGCGGCACCTACCCCCGACACAACAACCATCTTACCAACGGTTGTCCAACGAGCTTTGCGGTGGGCTTTAGCCTAAGAAGGGGACGGAGGGATTAAATAATAGACAAACTGGTAAAGTTAACATCGCTCCGTCCCTTACATTCAACGCTCCGTTGGACCTGTCGATATCAAGGCGCGTACTGCCATTGATCAGGGACGAGTCTGTGGGTGCTGGTGGTGACGTAGGTCTGGTTATTGGCGTGGAAATTAAAGCCTATTTGGCAAGTTTTAATCGAATATCTCTCACGGATCGGCTTGTTTAGATAGTCAGGCCGCGCCGCTATTGAGATATCTTCGCTCTTCCTCGAGAGTGGCGTTGTCCCACTTCAACGGAGGAAAGCCCTTGACCAGGTTGGTATTGTCCAGCCCGGCCAGCGCCCTGACTTTTTGGGCTTTGGCTTCGGGAGACAGTTCCAGTTGAATGCTGCTGATAATATTGTCCATCAGATCGAGCATTGGCTCAATACTTACCCGCTTGTCTAGTTCCGAGCGAGGCAGACCAAGTATTCGGCTGGGCATAAAATGTAGCTTGGCCATAACGTTATCCGCAATGGGAAAGAACATTAAATGACTTATTGTTCTATGAGCTGAAAAATCTCTTGGAGTCGCTTCCATTTTGACCGCGTTGACTGGTAAATGACGCAGAGGCTGCCAATTAACTGGTGCATCAAATTCCTGAATGTAACCGCGAGTTACACTTAAATGATGCGAATACATGAAGGTTAAATACTCGCCGATGAACTGTTCCATTGCTCGAGGATGAAACAACGACATAGAACTGGGGAAGTTAACCGCTTTAATGAAGTCAAACGACAAATTCAGCTCTGCCACGGTGCCGGAGAACCAAGGGCCGCAGAAGGCCCAGGCGTGGTAGAAAAACTGTAGTTTCTCAAAATGATCTTTCAGTCCCGCTTCAGCCTTGTGGTCGCTATACATGCTGCAAAAAGGCAACGTGCCATCCGAATAGCGAGCTGATCGGTAGTGGTGATCGGGCAGTCTCGGTAAGTGATTGGAGCGGCGAGGGCTATGCCGGGGTGCTTTAAAACTGATATACGTGCCATCCACGTCACTGCGGAAGGTTCGCGCCCGGCGAAAATCGGGGCCTTTGGGGACGACTAACTGTTTTGGTTGCCGCAGTTTTAGGCGAAAATTCATCATCGGCCAGATCCTTTATTTGTACTTTTTGCCTTTGAGTTTTTGGGCGCCAGACTGCACGGTAGTGCTTACATAGTACATGGCGCCACCCAACCCCACAATGCCGGCGGCGGTGGGTCCTAGTCCGAGAACACCAAAAGCGGCGCTGGCTGTCGATAGGCCAAACAGCCCGGTTTTAAGCGCCCCTTGGGCTGAAACATCCGAGCGCAAGTGGTTGCCAGTGATCTCTGAAGGGCGTAACCCAGCTATCTTACCTTTCTCGGCCAACGTCATCTTAAGATCTGCGGCCATTTTTAAAGCTTCGGAACTGCTAGAGGTGGGGCGGTTGAGGAACACAGAGTGTTTATCCAACTTAATGTTTTGGCCCTTTAAAACCTGCAAGGCGCGCGTCAGCACCGCCGAGCCACCCCAGTCGGCGAACCAAAGTACTCCTTGAACATCCCGCGATCTATGCATGGTATTGGCCAGCAGGGTGGCAGATTCCACCAAGGCCTGATCTTTCGAAGTGGCTAAGGCATCTTTGGCCTTCTTCAGACCCACTATCCCACCGTCGCCGGGGGTATGGTGCAAGTCAAATCCTGAGTTTCTCACCATGTCTTTGATGGTGGTGTTGATCGTAGTCAAATCATCACGTGCCGCCTGGGCGACTTGGTGAGGGTCATTATTCGCCCTGTCACCAATCACCACGGGACGATATTTCTCGTTTAGAATGCGCCCGTCTTTCTGGAATATCGGGCGCTCTTCTGCGTCCTCCAGCACCCGCCAGAGTCCTGGTTTCTGCTTGTTCTCCTGGTGCTGTAGATAATTCATGTCCGCTTTCAGCGTCTGCAGTAGGTAGGTTCCATCCGTACGATCTTCCAGGGTAGCAGTTACTCCCGGCAAGACCACGTAAAACAGCCCCTTTCCGTAAGCTAGGTTGGTTTCCTTTTCCACATAGATATTGTCCATGTGCAGTCGGCCGGAGGCCAGTCCCCTGATGCCTTTGACAACGAGACCGGCCCAGTAATTGCCGTTGGAAAGTGCGACCAGCTGATTAAATACCGGCAGCGCTTGCGGAGAACAGGAGACACGTTTGCCTGCGGACTGGCCGGCGATAGTGGCGGGTTTACGGTCCATTGAGTCTAGACGATTTTGCTGAAGCATTAATTACTCTCCTTTTGATCCTTTTAATGCTGGTTTAAGCTATTGATTGTATATTCCGTTCTATCCGGTGTCCACAGTCGTATTTTATACCTTTCAGGATCTCAAAGCCCTACGAGAAAATGCTTCGCAATGACAGCGCGTTTGCGATGTCGTTTTTTGGTTTAGACATGCGCCACTTCGAATGTAGGTATACGAATTCAGTGAGGAGTCATTCTGCGATAGCTGCAATTAATGTGATGTGTGTCACAGAACGCATTTGATCGCGTAGTGTAGAACGAAAGTGCACGGTATCTTTATTATCGCTGTTCTGTGAAGCATAGAACCTACTTGTTTCAAGTAGGGAGCAAAGGATTGTTTTCGACCAACCTTTTCTACCAGGCAATTATAAAGGAGCTATATATGCCAAGGCGAGCACGCCATTATCTTGCCGGCTTTCCGTACCACATTGTCCAGCGCGGAAATAATCGCCAGAACTGCTTCCTGGATGATGAGGATCACCAGTTCTATCTGGAGCTCTGGCAAAAGCAGTCCGAACGCTACGGCGCTCAGGTTCATGCCTACTGCTTGATGACCAACCATATTCATTTTTTGGCTACGCCTCTGGAAGAAGATGCGTTGTCCGCCACCATGAAAGTGGTCGGCAGCCGCTACGCGCAGTTCGTCAACCGAAAATATGAAAGAACCGGAACCCTCTGGGAAGGACGCCACCGCGCCAGCCTGATCGAGACCGGTCGTTACCTTTTGTGTTGCTATCGCTATATCGAACTGAATCCGGTTAGAGCCGGTATGGTGAGCGCCCCCGAGGAGTACCCCTGGTCGAGTTATGCCGCCAATGCCCTGAACCAGGAGAGCTGGATTGTGCCGCACTCCGATTACTTGTCTCTGGGAAGTACTGAGGAGGCTCGGTCACAGAACTATCAATCGCTGTTCAACCAACAACTTAATCACGAAGACATCAAACGGTTTCGAAAAGGTGCTCACTACTGTCACCCGGTCGGCAGCCAGGCGTTTCTGGAAGAAGTCGAGTCCAGATACAACCTCAGAGTCGGCAAGATGGGTCTCGGTCGCCCACGGAAAAGGGAACGACTCAATAAAGGGGATCAATAAAGGGGACGGAGGGATTAAAAAATGATCAAATTGATCAAAATAAAATCCCTCCGTCCCCTTTTTGGGGGTCAGGATTCGCCGAGGAAGCCGCCGGACTGGTGGGACCAGAGTTGGGCGTAGAGGCCGCGGTGGGCGATGAGCTCGGAGTGGGTGCCTTGCTCGACGATTTTGCCTTTGTCCAGGACGATGAGGCGGTCCAGGGCGGCGATGGTGGAGAGGCGGTGGGCGATGGCGATCACCGTTTTGCCTTCCATCAGGCGGCTGAGGTTGGACTGGATGATGCTTTCCACTTCCGAGTCCAGGGCGGAGGTGGCTTCGTCCATGATCAGGATGGGGGCGTTTTTGAGCAGCACCCGGGCGATGGCGATGCGCTGGCGTTGGCCGCCGGAGAGTTTGACCCCGCGCTCGCCCACGTGGGCGTCGTAGCCGGTGCGGCCCTCGGCGTCGCTCAGGCCCTGGATGAAGTCATGGGCTTCGGCCTGGCGGGCGGCTTCGATCATCTGCTCTTCGGTCGCGCCCGGTTTGCCGTAGAGCAGGTTGTCGCGCACGGAGCGGTGGAGCAGGGCGGTGTCCTGGGTGATCATGCCGATCTGGGCGCGCAGGGTTTCCTGTTGCACTTGGCAGATGTCCTGACCGTCAATCCGGATCTGGCCTTTTTCCAGATCGTAGAAGCGCAGCAATAGGTTGACCAGTGTGGACTTGCCCGCACCGGAGCGACCTACCAACCCGATTTTTTCGCCGGGCTTGATGTCCAGTGAAAAGTCTTCCAGCACGCCTTCGCTGTCGTCGTAGTGAAAGCTGACGTTGTCCAATTCGATTCGACCTTCCTGCACTTCGAGCGGCTGGGCCTGCTCTTTGTCTCCGACTTTGCGTGGATGGGACAGCGTATTGATACCGTCTTTGGCGGTGCCGATGTTTTCAAACAGGGTGGAGACTTCCCACATGATCCATTGCGACATGCCGTTCAGTCGCAGAATCAGGCCCATGGAGGCGGCAATGGCACCGACGGACACAAGGTTGGCGCCCCAGAGCCAGAGTGCCAGCGCGGCACTGGAGAAGATCAGCAGGGCGTTGATGGTCCAGACACCGCTGTTGAGCAAGGTGGCCAGACGCATCTGCGGGTAGACGGTGTGCAGAAACCGGTCCATGCCCGAGCGGGCGTAGTCGGACTCGCGCCGGGAGTGGGAGAAGAGTTTGACCGTGGCGATGTTGGTGTAGGTATCGACCAGGCGCCCGGTCATGTCGGCCCGGGCGTTGGCCTGGCGGGTGGCGACGGCGGACAGGCGCGGCAGGAAAAAGCGCAGGAGCGCCACATAGGCGACAAACCAGACGGCCAGGGGAATCATCAGTCTCAGGTCGAGCGAGCCGAGCAGGAGCATCATGCTGGTGAAGTAGACGAGCACGTACACCAGAATATCCAGCAATTTCATCACGGTTTCGCGCACGGCGAGGGAGGTCTGCATGACCTTGGTGGCGATGCGCCCGGCGAATTCATCCTGAAAAAAGCCGACGCTCTGACCCAGCAGGTAGCGGTGTGCCTGCCAACGGATGATCATGGGGTAGTTGCCCAACAGAGTCTGGTGAATCAGCATGGAGTGGAAAAACACCGTGACCGGTATCGCGAACAGCACCACCGCGCCCATCAGAAACAGGTGAGTTTTGTGTTCTTCCCAGAGGCTTTGCGGTGAATGCTCGCCCAGCCAGTCGACCACCAGCCCCAGAAACTGAAACAGGGCGACTTCCATCACCGCGATCATGGCCGCCATGATCGCCATGATGATCAGAAAGCGTCCGGCCCCTTTGGTGTAATGACGGCAGAAGTCGTACAGCCTTTTGGGCGGCTGCTTTGGCTCTTCCGGCGGAAAGGGTTTGAGTAGGCTTTCAAAAAAGGCGAACATAGTCAGTCAGCGGCTCAGAAATGGAGGCAAGTTGAGAGCCGTTATACTACAGGTTTTTGCGAGGCAGGCGTAGGGTGAAAGGGAGGCACCCGCCGGTTTTTTGATCAATTGATGGGGAGTGAGAATGCGACGATTGCTGGTGGTCTTTGGTGCCGGGGCTCTGGGTGGTCTGGTGAACAGTCTGGTGGTCTGGCTTTTCGGATTTTATGACATCAATCAGTCGCTGGGCGTGGAGATTACCCCCGCGCTGACCCCGGATTGGTTGTATCCGCGGGTGGTCTGGGGTGGCCTCTGGGGCTTTCTGTTTCTGTTGCCGATGTTGCGCAGCCGGATGCTGGCGCAGAGTTTTGTGTTGAGTCTGTTCCCGACGATTGTGCAGTTGTTGGTGGTGTTTCCGTACCAGATGGGTGTGGGGATTGCCGGGTTTCAGTTGGGGTTGCTGACGCCGGTGTTGGTGGTGTTTTTCAATTGGGTGTGGGCTTTGACCGCGGCGGTTGCGTTGCGGTTGGGGCGGTGATGGTAGAGGCGGAAAGTGGGGTTGTGGCGGATGCGCTTGACGCTCCGATACGTCGGACCGATCCGCCCTACAGAAACCTCGAGGGTCGCATCCGCCACAACAACTCCTTCTAATATTAACCGGCCAACTTGCCCGCACGGTAATCGTTGATGGCTTCCTCGATTTCATCCGAGGTGTTCATCACGAAGGGGCCGTACTGGGCGATGGGCTCGCCGATGGGCTTGCCGGCCAGCACCAGCGCGCGGGCGCCCTTGTCGCCGGCGGTGAGGGTGAGCTCATCCCCGTCGCTCAGGATACCGGCGCTGCCGCTTTTCAGCTGGCGCGGTGGTTCGCCCACGGTCAGCTCCCCTTCGAACACGTACAGAAAGGCGTTCAGGCCTTTTGGCAGCGCCTGGTCAAAGCGGGCGCCGGCCGGAAGCTGCACATCCCAGTAGCGCGGCTCGGTGCTCAGGCCCTGGATGGGACCCTCCGCAACCTGATCGCCCACACTGACGGCGCCGGCGATGACTTTCACCTTGCCGCCGTTGGCCAGATCCAGCCTCGGAATGTCGTTGGCCGGAATGTCGCGATAGTGCGCTGGCTTCATCTTCTCCGCCGCCGGGAGGTTCAGCCACATCTGAAAACCGTGCATGCGGCCTTCTTCCTGTTGCGGCATTTCCGAGTGGATGATGCCGCGACCGGCGGTCATCCACTGAACGTCGCCACTGCGCAGGTTGCCCTGATTGCCCATGTGGTCTTCGTGCAGCATGTGACCCTCGAGCATGTAGGTCACGGTTTCGAAACCCCGGTGCGGGTGCGACGGGAAGCCGCCGATGTAGTCGTCCGAGCTTTCGGAGTTGAACTCGTCCAGCATCAGGAAGGGGTCAAGGCGCGCCTGCTGGCTTTGCCCCAGGCTGCGTCTGATTTTCACCCCGGCACCATCGCTGGTGCCGAGTGCCGGAATTAACTGTTGCAGTTGGCGTTGCATGATTGCTACCTCCAATAGAGGCCGTTATTACGCGGCCGCCAGTTGTGTGATTTCGGCCTGAGCACTTTCCAGAGCTTTCTCTTTGTGGTCACCGCTCATGGCCATGCCTTCGGCGTAAACAAAGTGGGTGTCGGTCAGCCCCAGGAACGCCAGGAAGGTATTCAGGTAGCCGGTCTGCGAGTCGGCGTCCGTCCCCTGATAAATACCACCGCGCGCGGCAAAAATATACACCGGCTTGTCGTCCAGCAGACCTTCGGGGCCGCTGCTGGTGTAGCGGAATGTCTCGCCCGAGCGTGCCACATGATCAAAGTAGGCTTTGAGGGTGGAGGGTACGCCGAAATTGTACATGGGCACACCGAAGACCACTGCATCGGCCCTACGCAGCTCGTCGATCAGTTGATCCGAATAAGCCACAATCTCTTCCTGCGCTTGGGTGCGCTTGTCCGCCGGGGTGATGAACGCATTCAGGCGCTCGGCATCCAGGTGCGGAATGGCCTGACGGGCCAGATCGCGCACGATCACCCGACCGCCGGGGTTGCGCTCGCGCCAGCGCTCGGTGAATTGGTTGGCCAGCGCACTGGAATGTCCCTGGTCGCCCGACAGGCTGCTGTTGATCTGCAGTAATGTAGCCATAACGCGTCTCCTTGAAGAGGTTTGAGTAGACTGAATGTCTATGGGCTTATTAAACGATTTGACGAGCGAATGATAAACAGCGATATTTAGCTAGGTTTGATCGAAAAATTTGATGTATGGAGGTTTGCCTGTGGAACCCAGGGTCAGTCTGGAGCAGTGGCGCGCGTTTCTGGCGGTGATTGACGCCGGCGGTTACGCCAAAGCGGCGGAGCAGTTGAGCAAGAGTCAGTCGGCCGTGTCCTACGCCATCTCTCAGCTGGAGACCGCGCTGGGTGTGGCGGTGTTCGAGTTGCAGGGGCGACGGGCGGTGCCCACGGCGGCGGGCGATATGCTGTCCCGGCGTGCCCGGCACCTGTTATTGGAGGCCGAGCGGCTGGAGAGCGCGGCCTGTCAGCTGCACAATCAGGTGGAACCGCTGATCAGTGTGGCGGGGGATGTGATTGTGCCCCCGAGCCAGGTGCTGGCCTGTTTGAGCCACTTTGCCGAGCGCTTTCCGGAAACCCGGGTTGAGCTGTATGAGTCTGTGATGGGCGGTACCGAGGACGCGCTGGTGCAGCACAAGGTGGATCTGGCGATTGCTGCCCGGGTGCCGCCCGGATTCTCCGGCGAGTATCTGATGTCGGTGACGTTTCGCGGGGTAACCAGTCCGGAGCATCCGTTGCAGAAGCTGGGCCGGCCCGTCAGCTTTGAGGATCTGCGTCATTACCGCCAGTCCATCGTGCGCGATTCGGGCATCCACCGGCGCTATACCGAGGGCTGGCAGGAGGCCGAGCAGCGCCTGACAGTGAGCCACATCCACACCTCGCTGGAGGCGATTCGTCTGGGTTTGAGTTACGCCTGGCTGCCGGAGGCGTACCTGCATGAAGATCTGGAGCAGGGACGCCTGAAGCTGTTGCCCATGGAGACCCCGAGCGAGCGGGTGCATGCGTTGTATCTGATTTTCGCGGATCGGGAGTTGGCCGGGCCGGCGGCGCGGCATTTGGCGGAGGTGCTCCAGGCGCGGTTGCCGTTAATGTAGGTTTTGGCGGATGCGCATTAGGCTCGGAGACGTCGGACCGATCCGCCCAACGGATGGCCTGGTGGTTGTTTGGGCGTTTTGTGGCGGATGCGCTTGACGCTTATCCGCCCTACGATAACTTCGTACCAAGGTTGCCCGTAGGGCGGATAAGCCTAAGGCGCATCCGCCACAGAATAGCCGAGGTTATTCGCCCGGCAAGCCTCCGCGTGTCAGCTTCTCCGGATCGAGGAGCTGTTCCAGCTCGTCGCGGGGGAGGTCGGTTTCCTGTTCGGCGACGTCGATGATGGGGCGGCCTTCGGCGTAGGCTTTTTTGGCGATGGCGGCCGCTTTGGCGTAGCCGATGATGGGGTTGAGGGCGGTGACCAGGATGGGGTTGCGGGCCAGGGCGGCGTTGAGGTTATCGGCCCGGACGGTGAAGCTGGCGATGGTTTTGTCCGCCAGGGCGGTGCTGGCGTTGGCCATCAGGGTGGTGCTGCTGAGCAGATTGTGGGCCACCAGCGGTAGCATCACATTGAGCTCGAAGTTGCCCGACTGGCCCGCGACGGTGATGGCCGTGTCATTGCCCATGACCTGGGCGCTGGCCATGGCGACCGCTTCGGGGATCACCGGGTTGACCTTGCCGGGCATGATGGAGGAGCCGGGCTGCAGCGCTTCCAGTTCGATTTCTCCCAGACCGGCCAGCGGGCCGGAGTTCATCCAGCGCAGGTCGTTGGCGATCTTCATCAGGGACGTGGCCAGGGTTTTCAGTGCGCCGGAGGTGGCCACGGCGGTGTCCTGACTGCCCTGGGCGGCGAAGAAGTTCTCGGCCGGGGTGAACACCAGGCCCAGGTTCTCGGTCAGTTGCCGGGTAAAGCGCGCGGCAAACTCCGGGTGGGCGTTGATGCCGGTACCCACGGCGGTGCCGCCCTGGGCCAGGGCGCAGAGCTGATCCAGGGCCTGATGCAGGCGCTGCTCGTTGCTCTCGATCTGATTCGCCCAGCCGCGCAGGCTCTGACCCAAAGTCACGGGCATGGCATCCATCAAGTGGGTGCGACCGGTTTTCACCACCTGATCCAGCTCTCCCGCACGCGTCTCCAGAGTCGTGCGCAGATGCCGCAGGGCGGGCAACAGCTGGGTATTGAAGGCGAGGGCGGTGCTCAGGTGGATCGCCGTGGGAATCACATCATTGCTGCTCTGGCTCATGTTGACGTGGTCATTGGCGCCTACCGTCTGGCCGCAGCTCTCGCTGGCCAGATGAGCCACAACTTCGTTGACGTTCATGTTGGTGCTGGTGCCGGAGCCGGTCTGAAACACATCCACCGGAAACTGGTCGGCATGGCGGCCGGCGATGATGGCATCGCAGGCGGCGACAATGGCGTTGGCCGGCACCTCCTCCAGCAGTCCCAGTGACTGGTTGGTCTGCGCGGCGGCTTTCTTGATCTGGGCCACGGCCTGGATGAACCGGCCGGGCAGGGGGGTGCCGCTGAGGGCGAAGTTGTCGATGGCCCGCTGGGTCTGGGCCCCGTAGAGTGCCTCCGCGGGGACCTGAATCTCTCCCATACTGTCGGTTTCTGTGCGGTAATCGCTCATGGCTCGGGCTCCCTAAACGGTGAGTGAATAGATTTCACTTTAACTAATGGACTTTAACTGTATCTCTCAAGTATCTGAATTACCTGGGGATGATAGCTGCTGCCAAACAGGTTCAGGTGGTTCAGCAGGTGGTAAAGGTTGTGCAGCGGTACCCGTTCCTGCCAGCCCGGCTCCAGCGGATGAACCTCCTGGTAGCTCGCATAGAAGTGGGGACCAAAGCCACCGAACAGTCGGGTCATGGCGATTTCGGCTTCGGGCCAGCCCCAGTAACAGGCGGGGTCGATCAGCACGGGCGCGCCCTGTTCATCGTTGTGAATGTTGCCCGCCCAGAGGTCACCGTGCAGCAGGGCCGGCGACTGCTCGGGAATCAACTCCGGCAAACGCTGACAGAGCCGCTCCAGCTGTTCGAATTCGCTCTGGGTCAAATGCCCGGCCTCCTCGGCCAGCTCGCCCTGATAGAGCAGCCGCTGGTCGATATAGAATGAGTGCCCCTTGTCGCTGCGGGGGTTGGGTTGCCGGTTGGTGCCGCAATAGTTGTCCCGGGTGAAGCCGAAGGCGGGGGCGGGCTGGTTGTGAAGCTCGGCCAGGCCGTGCCCCAGCTGCTCCCAGTAGTCCGGGCGGCGACGGCCCGCCTCGATGTATTCCATGGCGATGAAGGCCGGCTCGGCGGCGTAGACCTCCGGAACCCGAAGGGTCCGGCTGTCGCGCAGGGCGGCGAGGCCGGCGGCCTCGGCGGGGAAAAAATCACTGGGCGCTTCGGGTTGTTGCTTGACGCACAGGGCGCGGCCGTCGGTGGTGACGATCCGTTCGGTCTGGCAGATGTCACCCCCGGCCAGTACGTCGCGCCGGTCGATGTCGGTGTTAAAGGTGCTTTTGAGCCACTGTTTTACGTCGTTCATGATCCGTCGGGTCCGTTCGTTGGTACATTCGGGTCATTTTGTTGTCAATGGTGGGCGGAGCCCATCATCCGTAGGGTGGGGTTTCCCCACCGGGGCCAATCGTAGGGTGGGGTTTCCCCACCTTGTTTTTTGGTGGGCGGAGCCCACCCTACACTCTGGTGCGGGCAGGGTTTACAATGCCCTGTTCGTCTTCTGCTTCGATTCCGATCATCAAGGTATCCCGTCTCCATGTCCAAGAAGTTTGTGGTTCAGAGCAATTTTCAACCCGCCGGCGATCAGCCCAAGGCAATTGCCGGCCTGGTGAAGGGGATCGACGCCGGTCTCGCGCACCAGACCCTGCTCGGGGTGACCGGTTCCGGCAAGACCTTCACCATGGCCAATGTGATCGCCTCCGTGCAGCGGCCTACCTTGATTATGGCACACAACAAAACACTCGCGGCCCAGCTGTACGGCGAGTTCAAGGAGTTTTTCCCCAATAATGCGGTGGAATACTTCGTCTCCTACTACGACTATTACCAGCCGGAGGCCTATGTGCCCTCGTCCGATACCTTCATCGAGAAGGACGCCTCCGTCAACGAGCATATCGAGCAGATGCGCCTGTCCGCCACCAAGGCGTTGATGGAGCGCAAGGACGCCATTGTCGTGGCGACGGTCTCCGCCATCTACGGCCTGGGTGATCCGGATTCCTACCTGAAGATGGTGCTGCACCTGGTGCGCGGTGACAACGTGGACCAGCGCCAGATCCTGCGGCGCCTGGCCGAACTGCAGTACACGCGCAACGATACCGACTTTCAGCGTGCCACCTACCGGGTGCGCGGCGATGTGATTGATATTTACCCGGCCGATTCGGAATACGAGGCGATCCGGGTCGAACTGTTTGATGACGAGATTGAACAGATCTCCATTTTTGACCCGCTCACGGGCGAAGTGCAGGGCAAGGTGGCCCGGGCCACGATTTACCCCAAATCCCACTATGTGACGCCGCGCAGCACCATTGTGGATGCCATTGAGCACATCAAGGTGGAGCTGGAAGAGCGCCTCAAGCAGCTGCGGGACAATCACAAGCTGGTGGAGGCTCAGCGGCTGGAGCAGCGCACCCGCTATGACCTGGAGATGATGCAGGAGCTGGGCTACTGCAACGGCGTGGAGAACTATTCACGCTATCTGTCGGGGCGCGAGCCGGGCATGCCGCCACCCACGCTGTTTGACTATCTACCCGATGAAGCGCTGCTGATCGTGGACGAATCCCACGCGACCATTCCCCAGATCGGCGCCATGTACAAGGGCGACCGCTCGCGCAAGGAAACCCTGGTGGAGTATGGCTTCCGGCTGCCCTCGGCGCTGGATAACCGGCCCATGCGGTTCGAGGAGTGGGAGCGGCTGGCGCCCCAGATGATTTTTGTCTCGGCCACTCCGGGACCCTATGAGCAGGAGCACTCCGGACAGGTGCTGGAGCAGGTGGTGCGGCCCACCGGTCTGGTGGATCCGATGATTGAGGTACGCCCGGCCACGACCCAGGTGGATGATGTGCTCTCGGAAATCCGGCTGCGGGTGGATCTGGACGAGCGGATTCTGCTCACGGTGCTGACCAAGCGCATGGCCGAGGATCTGACCGAGTATCTGGCCGAGCACGGAGTGCGGGTACGCTACCTGCACTCGGATATCGATACGGTCGAGCGGGTGGAGATCATCCGCGATCTGCGCCTGGGCGAATTTGACGTGCTGGTGGGCATCAACCTGCTGCGCGAGGGCCTGGATATGCCCGAAGTCTCGCTGGTGGCGATTCTGGACGCGGACAAGGAGGGCTTCCTGCGCTCCGAGCGCTCGCTGATCCAGACCATCGGCCGGGCGGCCCGTAACCTCAACGGTCGGGCGATCCTGTACGCGGATCGGGTGACCGGCTCCATGCAGCGGGCCCTGGACGAAACCGAACGGCGTCGGACCAAGCAGCTGGCGCACAACGAAGAGCACGGCATTACCCCGATTGGCATCCGCAAGAGCGTGACCGACATCATGGAAGCCGGGCCGGTGCCGGGCTCCGGCGGCCGAGCCCAGCGCAAGGCGGCGGTGGCCGAGAAGCGGGCCCGCTATGAAATTGAAGCCACCGATGGCGATGTCATGAAGGCGGTGGCACGCCTCGAGAATGCCATGCATCAGGCGGCCAAGGATCTGGAGTTCGAGGAGGCGGCCCGTCTGCGCGACCAGATTCAGAAGCTGAAGCATCTTGGCGCTGCGTGATGGTGGAGCCGGGCACTCAATCGTCCCTGTTTGGCGGTGAATCCGCACCGGACCAGCCGGAACAGCTGATCCGCGAGGACGGCGATGTCCGACTGTATCGACACTGGTGGTCGGAGGAGGTGGCGACCGAGCTGTTCGCGCGCCTCAAAGAGGAGCTGGCCTGGCAACAATCCCACATCCGTATGCACGGAAAGGTGGTTGCCGTGCCCCGACTGGATATCTGGTATGGTGACCCCGGTCGCCGTTATCGTTATTCTGGCGTCCAGTTCGACCCGGAGCCCTGGACGCCCACGCTCAAAGCGATAAACGGTGAGTTAAAGGCGCGAGAGGGCTTGACCTTTAATAGCGTCTTGGCCAATCTTTACCGGAATGGTCAGGACAGCGTGGCCTGGCACAGTGACGATGAGCCCGAGCTGGGGCGCAACCCGGTGATTGCCTCGCTCAGTCTCGGCGCCGAGCGGCGGTTTTCCCTGCGGCATAAAACGCGACGGGACCTGTCGCCGGTGCGCCTGGATTTGCCGGCTGGATCCCTGTTGATCATGGCGGGGACGACGCAGCACCACTGGCAGCATCAATTGGGCAAGACCGCGCGGGCGGTCGGCCCACGAATTAATCTGACGTTTCGAACGGTGTTCGAACGTTGAGCTTTGAATTATCATACGTTTAATGGAGAAGACTGACAGTCATCGAGGGAGCGGGCGTGTGGCCAGTTCCTTCACGCCTGCTCCCATTGCGACGCAGTCGATTCAATAAGAACAAGCGGAACACACTGGCAAGAGCCAGTTGGGGGCTAAAGTTGACAAAGATTCTCGTTGTGGACGACCACGACCTGGTACGCATGGGCATCGTGAGAATGCTGGCGGACGTGGACGGTTTTGAAGTGGTCGGCGACGCCAAAAGTGGAGAAGAGGCCGTTTCCAAGGCCCGACAGTTGGCGCCCAATGTGGTGCTGATGGATGTGAAAATGCCCGGTATGGGTGGTCTTGAGGCGACCCGGCGCCTGCGCCAGGTCAATCCCGAGATGAAGATCATTGCCGTCACCGCCTGTGACGACAGCCTTTATCCGACGCGCTTGATGCAGGCCGGTGCGGTGGGCTATGTGACCAAGGGCGCGGAGTTTACCGAAATCACCGATGCCATCAACAAGGTGATTCGCGGCGACCTGTACATGAGCAACAGCATCGCCCAGCAGCTGGCCCTGAAGAATTTTGGCGGGGAGGGGGAGTCCAGCTCGCCGTTTGAAAAGCTGTCCCAGCGGGAGCTGCAGACCGCCATGTTGATCGCCAACGGCCAGAAGGTGCAGGACATTGCCGATACTTTCTGTGTCAGCCCCAAGACTGTGAACAGCTACCGCTATCGCATTTTCGAGAAGCTCGATATCAACAGCGATGTGGAGTTGACCCTGCTGGCAGTAAAACACGATTTCCTGGATCCGGAAGCGGTGGTATAGCCACCACCAAAATGAGTAGGGTGGGCTCTGCCCACCGTTCGTTTTTCGGGGTGGTGGTGGGCGGAGCCCACCCTACGGTGGGGTTTTTCCGCCGCCGGTAGGGTGGGGTTTCCCCACCATGGTCTTCTGGTGGGCGGAGCCCACCCTACGGTGGGGTTTTTCCGCCGTCGGTAGGATGGGGTTTCCCCACCATGGTCTTCTGGTGGGCGGAGCCCACCCTACATCCAAATCTGGTATTCTTGCCCCCCATGACTGCCCCCGACGTATTTGACCACAAGCGCTTTCTCGCCAACACCACCCAGCAACCCGGCATTTACCAGATGTACGATGCGCAGGGTGGTCTGTTGTATGTGGGCAAAGCCAAAAATCTGAAAAAACGCCTCGCGAGCTATTTCCGTCCGACCGGGCTCTCCCCGAAAACGGCCGCGCTGGTGGCCAAAATCCAGCAGATTGATGTCACGGTCACTGGCAGCGAAACCGAAGCGCTGATTCTTGAACAGAACCTGATCAAGTCCAATCGTCCGCCCTACAATATTCTGCTGCGGGACGATAAGTCCTACCCCTATATTTTTCTGTCCAGCAACGACACCTTTCCACGCATCAGCTTTCACCGGGGCTCCAAGAAAAAGCGCGGTGAATACTTTGGCCCTTACCCCAATGTGGGCGCGGTGCGCGACAGCATGAATTTTCTGCAGAAAACCTTCATGGTGCGCCAGTGTGAAGACAGTGTGTTCAGAAACCGTTCGCGCCCCTGCCTGCAGTACCAGATCGGTCGCTGCACCGCTCCCTGTGTCGACTACATCAGCGCCGAGGATTACGCCAGCGATGTGCGCCATACCCGCATGTTCCTCCGGGGCGAGAGCGATGAGCTGATGCGCGAGCTGGCGGACCAGATGGAGGCGGCCTCGGTAGCGCTGGAGTTTGAGCGGGCGGCGGCGATTCGCGATCAGATTACCGCGCTGCGCGCCATCCAGTCGCAGCAGCTGATGGAGGAGGGTAGTGGCGACCTGGATGTGATTGCGGTGGTGCTGCAGGCCGGATTGATCTGCGTACATGTGCTGTTTGTCCGGCGCGGCCGGATTCTGGGCAGCCGGAGCTTCTATCCCAAGGCCAGCCTGGCGGATTCGGAAAGCGAAGTGTTGAGCGAGTTTCTGCCGCAGTTTTATCTGGCGAGCGAAGGCCGGGAGATTCCACGGGAAATTGTGGTGAGTCACCCGGTCGAGAGTGCCGAGGTGCTGGTGGATGCCTTGCGTCAGGCGTCCAACCGCCAGATTCACTTGACCGACAAGGTGCGTAGCCACCGCGCCCAGTGGTTGCAGATGGCTGCGACCGCCGCGCAGCAGAACCTGGCCAGCCGGGTGAACAGCCGTCAGAACAGCATGGACCGCTTTCTGGCGCTGCAGGATGCGCTGGGTCTGGATGAAATGCCCCAGCGGCTGGAGTGCTTTGATATCAGCCACAGCAGTGGTGAGCTGACCCAGGCTTCCTGCGTGGTGTTCGATACCAACGGGCCGCTCAAGTCCGATTATCGCCGGTTCAATATCGAGGGGATCACGCCGGGTGACGATTACGCGGCCATGGCCCAGGCCCTGCAGCGGCGCTATACCCGTCTTCAGAAAGGCGAGGGCAAGTTGCCCGATATTCTGCTGATCGATGGTGGCAAGGGGCAGTTGGGGAAGGTGCGCGAAGTGTTGGCGGAGCTGGGGGTCAATGACGTGCCGCTGCTGGGTGTGGCCAAGGGCTCGACCCGCAAGGCCGGCTTTGAAACGCTCTATTGGGATGAAACCGATGAGGAGATCGTCATGCCGGGCGATTCCTCGGCGCTGCACCTGATTCAGCACATTCGCGACGAGGCCCACCGTTTCGCCATCACCGGGCACCGCGCCCGGCGCGACAAGAAGCGTCGCACCTCGACCCTGGAAGATGTGCCCGGCATCGGCGCCGGTCGGCGGCGGGAGTTATTGCGCTATTTTGGCGGTCTGCAGGAGGTGCAGAAGGCGAGTGTGGCGGATTTGAGCAAGGTACCCAGCATCAGCCGCCGCTTGGCGGAGGAGATTTATGAGCATTTTCATAGTGGTTGAGGGGGGTGCGGCGGTTGGGCATCGGCGGATGCGCATACAGTTCCGAAGCGTCGGACCGATCCGCCCAGCGAAACCACCGTGCCATTTTTGACCTTATGGCGGATGCGCTTGACGCTTATCCGCCCTACGGGAGACCGTGGCACGGAGTAGCTGTAGGGCGGATAAGCCTAAGGCGCATCCGCCGTTTACCGAAATAGGGATATGGTGCCCGGAGCCGGACTTGAACCGGCACAGCTGCGATAGCCGGCAGATTTTAAGTCTGCTGTGTCTACCTATTCCACCACCCGGGCTAAGGGAAGGTGTAAAAGTGGAGGCGCGAGCCGGAGTCGAACCGGCCTAACCGGATTTGCAATCCGGGGCATAACCGCTTTGCTATCGCGCCTTATTGAAGAGGGCCGAATTCTATCGGAATCGGCTGAAAAATCCTAGGGTTTTCTGGCACTTATCCCGAAATTCTTGTGGCTCAAGCCGATTTATGGCTCCTCCGGCTCGTCCTCGGGAGTCGCGGTGGCGCGCATATAGGGCCAGGCGGCGCGCAGGTAGAGGATCATGGACCAGAGGGTGAGGCCGGCCGCGCCGTAGAGGGCGATGTAGCCCACCCAGAGCAGCAGCGGAATGTCCGCCAGCAGGACGATCAGGGCGGTCATCTGCATGGTGGTTTTGATTTTTCCGATATAGGAGACCGCGACGCTGGCGCGTTGACCCAGCTCCGCCATCCACTCGCGCAGGGCGGAGATCACGATTTCACGACCCACAATGACAATGGCCGCAGCGCTGAACCAAGGGGACTGGTGCAGGCCTACCAGCAGCACCAGGGCGATGACCACCATCAGCTTGTCGGCTACCGGATCGAGAAAGGCGCCAAACGGGGTGCTCTGATGGTATTTGCGTGCGACATAGCCGTCGGCCCAGTCGGTGATGGCCGCGACACTGAAAATCAGGGCCGAGACGAAATGCGCCCAGCCAAAGGGCAGGTAGAACACCACCACGAACAGTGGGATGAAGACGATGCGTACGAGTGTCAGTTGGTTCGCCAGGGTCATGGAGCGGGTCTGTCTCTGAGGCTGGTTGTCGGGGCGGACCACAGTGGCGGAGGCCGCTGGGCACATCGTTGTGATGGGCGAATGATACAGCCGTCAGAGACCGCTGGCCAGCCCGAAAAACGACTCGGCACCCCGGGAGCCGGCGCCCGGGATGTCAGGGGGTCGGGCGCTCGGGAATGGCCCGATCGAGAGCACCGATGTCCAGGAAAGGAGAGGCGTCAATATCCTTGGCGTCCATCATCTCTGCCACCCGCTGCAGTGAGGCCAGGATCATGCTCTGTTCCCACTCATCCAGCTCCCGGAACCGGCGGACAAAATTGTCCTGCAGGGCGGTCGGGGCATTTTCCAGTATCTTGCGCCCGTGAGAGGTCAGCCTGGGGTGGACCTTGCGCTTGTCGGTCTCGGAGCGGACCCGCTCCACCAGCTCGCGTTTCTGCAGGCGGTCCAGAATGGTGGTGACCGTCGCCTGGCTCAGGCTCATGTCCTTGGCCAGATCGCTGATGGTCATCTCCCCCTTGTTCTGCACGATCTGCAGCAGCAGCAACTGGGGGCCGGTCACGCTCATGGTCTTGACCAGCTGTTTGGAGTGCAGGTCGGTGGCGCGGATGACCCGGCGCAGGGAAACCAGCACCTGCTCGATCTTGTCGGAAGTGCTCATGGCTTTGAAAACAGCGCGATTCTGCTCCGCTTTGGAGGCCAGGCAGGTGGCCTCGGAGTGGGGCGCGTCGGTGTTCTGGTCGGTCATGTTGATGGCTCCTTAACAATTCCGGTTTGTCAGTGGTGTGCTGGACTCGTCATAAACCTTAGTGTACTATAGATATATCTTTAGTTCCCTAATTATTTCAACTCAAAGCAACATTGAGTGGTTTCTGATGGGTCTTGAAAGGCCTGCTAGACTTGATGTGTTGGGGTTTGCACCCATAGACCCTATAATGTTTTTACTTGGTGAAGGATCTGATATGAACGACAAACCCTCAGACAATCTGGAGTTTCGTCGCCCCACGGCCGAAATGGGGTACCCCCTCCATCGCCTGATTGCCGACAGCCCGCCCCTGGACCCCAATTCCATCTATTGCAATCTGCTGCAGTGCTCCCACTTCGCCGACACCGGTGTGGCGGTGTTTGATGGCGAGCAGCTGGTGGGTTTTGTCTCCGGTTACGTCCTCCCCAACAAGCCGGACACGCTCTTTGTGTGGCAGATCGTCATCTCGAGCGAGGCGCGGGGCAAGGGCCTGGCCAAGCGCATGCTCAAGCACCTGCTGGAGCGTGAGGCCTGTGTCGATGTACGCTATATCGAGACCACCATCACCCCCGATAACGAAGCGTCCTGGGGGCTGTTCCGCAGCCTGGCGCGGGACCTGGATACCGAGCTGGACAGCGAAGTTTATTTCGAGAAGGACACGCATTTTGGCGGTCAGCACGACGATGAGCACCTGCTGATCATTGGCCCCTTTCACGTTGAGCGGGGCTCGGAAGTTTAACCCTTAATGATCGATTAACAGACTATTGGAGTAGCATATGATCGTCCGCAAATTACAAGACGCTGAAAAGTCCAGCCGCAAAATCGAATCCACCGGTTTCGACAGCACCCGGCTGCTACTGAAAAACGACAATATGGGATTTTCATTCCATATCACCACGATTTACCGCGGTGCCGAACTGCATCTGCATTACCAGAACCACCTGGAGTCTGTGTACTGCATCAGCGGCAAGGGTGAGGTGGAAACCCTGGATGATGGCAAGGTTTACCCCATCGAGCCGGGCACCATTTACATCCTGGACAAACACGACAAGCACATTCTGCGTGGCTTTGAAGAGATGAAGATGGCCTGTGTTTTCAATCCGCCGCTGCATGGCAACGAGAAGCACAACGCCGAAGGCGCCTATGAATTGACCGGCGACGAAGTGTCCGACTGATCGGAAGCGCTTGGTAGGTCGACCCGGTCGTCAATGTTCACAGAAACAGACACGACCGGATTATTAAGTCCAAAATGGAGGAACTATGTCACATACCGTAGAGAAAATCGGCGGTACTTCAATGAGTGAGTACGAGGCCGTGCGCGACAATGTCGTGCTCAAGAACGGTAGAGACGAAGATCTGTATAACCGCATCTTTGTGGTTTCCGCCTATGGCGGCCTGACCGATCTGCTGTTGGAGAACAAAAAGAACGGTCAACCGGGTGTTTACGGTCTGTTTTCCAGCACCAATGACGACGACCCCTGGATGGAAGCCTTTGATGCGGTGCGCAAGAAGGTGCATGAAATCAACAAAATGTACTTTGCCGATACCGAGCTCCTCAAGGAGGCGGACGATTACATCAAGCTGCGCCTCGATGATGCCGAGCGCTGCCTGACCGACCTGCAGCGTCTGTGTCAGCACGGTCACTTTGAGCTGAACGCGCACCTGTTCACCGTGCGCGAAATGCTCGCCAGCATCGGCGAGGCGCACAGCGCCTGGAACATGGCCCGACTGCTCCAGCGCGATGGTGTCAATGCCCGGTTTGTCGACCTGTCCGGCTGGAAAGCCGACGGCGCGCTGCCGCTGGATGAGATGATCCGCAAGTGCTTTGAGGGTATCGACTTCGCCAAAGAGATCCCCATTGTCACCGGCTACACCCACTGTAAAGAGGGCCTGATGGCCAGCTTTGACCGTGGCTACAGTGAGATGACCTTCAGCCGCATCGCGGTTTTGACCGGTGCTCACGAAGCGATCATTCACAAGGAGTTCCACCTGAGCAGTGCGGACCCCCGTCTTGTCGGTGCCGACAAAGTGGTTCCCATTGGTCGCACCAACTATGACGTGGCGGACCAGCTGGCCAACCTGGGGATGGAAGCCATTCACCCCCGCGCCGCCAAAGGCCTGCGTCAGAGTGGTATTGCCCTGCGGGTGAAAAACACCTTTGATCCGGATCACGCGGGTACGCTGATCACTGGCGATTACGTAAGCGAGAAGCCCTGCGTGGAGATCATTGCCGGTCGCAAGCGTCTGTACGCCATCGAGTTGTTCGACCAGGACATGATGGGTAACATCGAGAAGTACGACTCGGGTATTCTGCATGAGATTTCACGCTTCAAGGCGCACGTGGTGAGCAAAGACATCAATGCCAACACCATCGTGCACTATGTCTCGGGCAACCTGAAAACCGTCAACCGGATCCGTAATATTCTGGAAGAGAAGTACCCGGATGCGGAAATTGACGTGCGCAAGGTCGCCGTCGTCTCCGCCATTGGCAGTGACATGAAGGTGCCCGGCATGTTGGCCAAAACCGTCTCGGCACTGTCGTCAGCCAATATCAGCGTATTGGCGATGCATCAGTCGATCCGTCAGGTGGATATGCAGTTTATTATCGACGAGGACGACTATGAGCTCGCTGTGCAGAGCCTGCACCGTTGCCTGGTAGAAGTACATGACCACGGTGACGCCATATGCGCCGCCTAGCTCTGCTGACGACGTTTATGATGCTACTGCCTGTCGGGTCCGCGTTCGGCGATGAAGAGCCGGACGCGGGCCGACAGCGCGTGGCCGAAGAGATCGACAAGCTGCAGGAACCCATGTACAACCCGTTCATTGAGCGCTACATGCTCGATGAGCTGAAACAACTGCGGGTGGATCTGTCCAACCAGCGGGCGGATCTGATCCAGCAGGTGGTGGATCGAGAGATTTCCTCCATTGATCGCGGAGTGACCTACGCCACCAACACGGTGACCTATTTTTTCTATCTGATTGCAGCGGTGAGCTCCATTCTGGTGCTTCTGGGGTGGAATTCCATTCGCGACATCAAGGAAAAGATGAGTCACCTGGCGGATGAGGAAGTCGGCAAGCTGGTCAATGCCTACGAGGTCCGCCTGCGGGGCATTGAAAAGCAGCTGACACAGAAAACGCAGCATATTGATGCCAATCGGGAAGAGATTGAGCGCACGCAGGAGCTGCATTCGCTCTGGTTGCGCGCCAATCTGGAGCACACGCCCGCCAACAAGATCGCCATCTACGATCAGATTCTGCTGATGAAGCCCGAGGATTGTGAGGCCTTGGCCTACAAGGCCGATGTGGTTCTGGAGTTGGGTGAGCCGCAGTGGGCGGTCAACCTGTGTCAGCAGGCGCTGGCCATTGATTCCGATAACGCTAATGCGTTTTATCAGCTGGCCTGTGCCCACACCACCCTGCATCACTACGATGACGCCGTCCACTTTCTGGGCGAGGCACTCAGGCGCGCCGAGAGCTATCGGGACGCGGTGATGGAAGACCCCGCACTCTTCCCACTGCACGATCTGCCGGCGTTCAGGGAGCTGCTCGGCCAACCCCTGGCCGAAGAACCCAAGGGTGATAACAGCTGAGCTTTTGAATAATAATGATGATCCTAATAAGATAAGGCGTCGCCACACCGGCGGCGCCGCCAGAAGGAGCACCAGATGTTCGAGAAATTGGGGCAAAAGTTGGGGCTGAGCGCGATTCCCCAGATCTTTTTCATTTCCGTTGCAATCGTTGTCCTGTTCGTCGGCTTTGCCATTCCCTTCAATGAGGAGTTCGCCGCGTTTTTTGATACGCTCGGCGGCTTCACTTTCTCCAATTTCGGCTGGTTTTATGTACTCAGTGTCAGTGGTCTGTTGCTGTTTCTGATCTGGGTCGCCTCGAGCCGCTACGGGAAAATCCGCCTGGGGCCCGATGACGAGGGCCCCGAGTACGCTACCACCACCTGGTTCTGCATGCTGTTCGCGGCGGGTATTGGCACGATCCTGATGTTCTGGGGCGTGGCCGAGCCCATGTATCACTTCGCTTCGCCCCCGCTGCCGGAAGTGGAGGGTGGCACCAAGGATGCAGCACGGCTGGCGATGACCATCTCGCTGTTTCACTACGGGCTGCATACCTGGACCATTTTCACCCTGCCGGCGCTGGCCATCGGCTACTTCACCTATCGCCAGGGCCTGCCCATGCGCATCAGCAGCGTGTTCTACTCGGTGCTGGGCAACCGCATTTACGGCCCCATTGGCTGGACCATCGATATCATTGCGCTACTGGGTACGCTGTTTGGTGTCGCCGTCTCGGTGGGGCTGGGGACCATGCAGCTCAACAGTGGCATGAACTACCTGTTTGGTCTGCCGGTCAACCAGGTGTCGCAGATGTTCATTGTCGCCGCCATTACTTTTGTCGCTTCCGTCTCGGTCGCCCTGGGGCTGGATAAGGGCATCAAGCGACTCTCGGAGTTCAACATCGCTCTGGCACTGGTTATTCTGCTGTTTGTGGCGGTGGCGGGGCCCACGCTGTTTATCGTCTCCGGCACCGTTCAGAATATCGGGGCTTACCTGGATAATCTGGCCTGGCTGGCGTTCTGGACCGAGGCCTATAACGAAGGCAACTGGCAGCGCACCTGGACGGTCTTCTATTTCGCCTGGACCATTTCCTGGGCTCCCTATGTGGGCATTTTCATCGCCCGCATCTCCAAGGGACGCACCATCCGACAGTTTGTGTTCGGCGCCCTGGGCTCGCCCCTGATTTTCACCGTGGTCTGGTTCTCGGTCTTCGGCCTGGCCGCCATCGACCTGGAACTGAATCAGGGCGTCGCTATCTCGGAGCAGGTTCAGGAGGATGTATCGGTGGCGCTGTTCAGTTTTCTGGAACAGTTTCCCTGGGCAGGCGCCATCTCAGCGCTGGCGGTGGTGGTGATTGTTGTGTTTCTCACCACCTCGGTCGACTCGGCGGCGCTGGTGGTTGATCTGCTTTCGCGCAAGGACGACCAGCCATCACGCACCGTTCAGCGTGTGTTCTGGACCGTGCTGTTGGGACTGGTGGCCGCGACCCTGTTGCTCGGCGGCGGGCTCCAGGCATTGCAGAATGTGATTACCGCCCTGGGTTTCCCGTTCTGTGTACTGCTGGTCTTCATGGCGGTATCCTTGACCCGCGCGCTGCACGCTGACTATCTGGGGTATTCCCTGAAAGACCTGGCCGAGGGCGAGGCACCGCCTTTGAGTCCCATGGGTTCCATGCCCCATGAGCGCAAAGACCAGCAACCCTAACCGACAGCGGGACACACAACCCTATGCCCAAAGGCTTTGGCAACAAACTGGTGATCGCCATCTCGTCCCGGGCGCTGTTCAACCTGGACGAGAGTCACGAGGTGTTCGTGAACGACGGGCTGGAAGCCTACGCCCAGTACCAGATCGAGCGTGAGGACGAAGTCCTCAAACCCGGCGACGCCTTTCCCATGGTGCAGAAGCTGTTGCACCTGAACGAGAGCCTGGAAGGGGACCCACGGGTCGAGGTGATCCTGCTGTCGCGCAACAGTGCCGATACCGGGCTGCGGGTGTTCAACTCCATCGAACACTACGGCCTGAACATCACCCGCGCCGCCTTCTGCAGTGGCAGCAGCCCTTATCGCTATGTCTCGGCCTTTGGTTGCCATCTGTTTTTGTCCACGGATGGCGAAGATGTCCGCCAAGCCCTGAACCAGGGCGTGGCCGCCGCCACGCTGGTCGCCGCCAAGAATAAATCCGAACACGAGGAAGAGTTGCGCTTCGCCTTTGACGGGGATGCCGTGCTTTTCTCGGACGAAGCCGAGCAGGTGTTCAAGAGCCAGGGGCTGAGCGCCTTCACCGAGAGCGAGCGGGCGTCGGCCAAAACCCCGCTGACCGGCGGACCCTTCAAGGCCTTTTTGTCGGCGCTGCAGGGCCTGCAGAGCGAGTTCACCGAATCCCGCTGCCCGATCCGCACCGCACTGGTCACCGCCCGTTCGGCGCCGGCCCATGAGCGGGTGATCCGTACCCTGCGGGCCTGGAATGTGCGGATTGACGAATCCCTGTTTCTGGGCGGGCTGCCCAAGGGAGAATTCCTAAAGGCCTATGGCGCCGATGTGTTCTTTGATGACCAGCAACAGCACTGCGTCTCGGCCAGTGAGCATGTGGCCACCGGCCATGTGCCTCATGGGGTCGCAAACAATGGATCTTGAAAGTCGCGAACAATGAGGTCTGACGGTAGCCTGACATCTGTCGTTATATAGTCTAAAGTTATAGCAAGCGGCAAAAATGTGCTGTCAGGGCTGGAAATTTGCCTGGCAAGCCTCTATTCTGCAGAGGAATAATTACCGTAATTTTAATAACACCATCCTTCAGGCCGTTGGATATGTCGGTGGTTTGCAATGGCCTGCCGCAAGGGGCCGTCCGGAGGGCAATATGAAGCTGCAACAACTGCGTTATATCTGGGAAGTGGCGCACCACGATCTCAACGTCTCTGCCACCGCTCAGAGCCTGTACACGTCCCAGCCGGGGATCAGCAAGCAGATCCGACTGTTGGAAGACGAGCTCGGTGTTGAGATATTCTCCCGCAGCGGCAAGCATCTCACCCGCATCACGCCGGCCGGTGAGGCCATTCTGAAGACCGCCGGAGAGATTCTGCGCAAGGTCGACAGTATCAAGCAGGTGGCCCAGGAGTTCAGTAACGAGCGCAAGGGCAGTCTGTCCCTGGCCACTACGCACACCCAGGCGCGCTATGCGCTGCCTTCCGTTATCGGGCCCTTCATCGAGCAGTATCCGGATGTCTCCCTGCACATGCACCAGGGCACGCCCATGCAGATTTCGGAAATGGCGGCCGACGGCACGGTGGACTTTGCCATTGCCACTGAGGCGATGGAGCTGTTCAGTGATCTGGTGATGATGCCCTGTTACCGCTGGAACCGCTGCATTGTGGTGCCCCGCGATCATCCTCTGGCGCAACTTCAGCATCTGACGCTGGAGGAGGTGGCCAAGCACCCGATTGTGACTTACGTGTTCGGTTTTACCGGCCGCTCCAAGCTGGACGAGGCCTTCATCAATCGCGGTCTGGCGCCCAAGGTGGTGTTCACGGCGGCGGATGCGGATGTGATCAAGACCTATGTCCGCCTCGGGCTGGGCATCGGTATCATCGCCAAGATGGCCTACGACGAGCGCCAGGACACGGATCTGGTGGCGCTGGATGCGAGCCATCTGTTCGAGAGCAGTGTCACCAAGATCGGCTTCCGCCGGGGCACGTTCCTGCGCGGCTTCATGTACGATTTCATCGAGCGTTTCGCCCCCCATCTGACCAAAGATGTGATCGACGAGGCCTACAACCGCCACTCCCGCGCGGAGCTGGAGGAGCTCTTCCAGCACCTTGAGTTGCCGTCTTATTGAAGCGGTGATTGGGGCGGGGGGTTGCGTCACGCCCGGCCCGCTCAGGGGTAGGCTGTTCCCGGACACGGCGTGAACCCGGTCCCCTTCGCGCTCCCGGCGCTTCGGGACACTTCCCACATCCATGTGGGGCGTCCACGGGGCCTCTCCACCGACATCCTGTCGGTGACGGTCCGGGAAGACCTTACCCCAGATCGGTCCTCCGTACCCCGTAGAACCCACCATTGCGATCCCGTAGGGCGGATAAGCCTAAGGCGCATCCGCCGCAATCCCTCTCCGCCATTAACAAAACTTATACAAAACCACTTGCTTTGTACAAGGCTCTGAGCTAATACTTATACAACGCTCACCAACTTGTACAAGGTTTGTTATGGACACCGGTTCTCAGAAAATACCCGTCGGAATCAGCGAATGCCTGCTGGGCGAGCCCGTGCGGTTCGATGGGGGACACAAACGCAACCGCTTCCTCACCGACGTCATGAGCCGGTACTTCGACTACCGGCCCGTCTGCCCCGAGGTCGCCATTGGCCTGGGCATTCCGCGCAAACCCATCCGCCTGGTCGCCACCGACAAGGGCACCCGCGTGCGCGGTGTGGCCGACCCCAGTCTGGATGTGACCGAAGCCTTGGCCGCCGAGGCCGACAAGGCCGTGGCGGCAATGCCCGATATCTGTGGCTATGTCCTGATGCAGAACTCTCCCAGCTGCGGCGCCTTCCGGATGAAGCGCTACGGCGAGAATGATCATCCGCTCGACAGCGAAGGGCAGGGCGCCTATGCCCAGCGACTGATGGAGCTGCATCCGCTGCTGCCGGTGGAAGAGGCCGGAAGGCTGACCGATCCGGGGCTGCGGGATAACTTCATCACCCGGGTATTCGCCTACTGGGACTGGAACCAATCGGTCGCCTTTGAGCCCACGCCGGCCCGTCTGGTGGATTTTTACTCCCGCTACAAATACCAGGTGATGGCACATCACGTACCCAGCTACAAAAGCCTCGGCCGACTGGTCGCGCAAGCGGGCTCGCGCGACATTCACGAGTTGCGCGACGAATTTCTGCGCGAGTTCATGGCGGCACTGGGACACCGGGCGACCCGTAAGGGCAATACCAACGCCATAATGCACCTGCGCGGTTACCTGCGCGGGCTGCTGGATGCAGATGAACAGGACGAACTGTCCCGGGTGATTGAATCCTACCGGCTCAAAGAGGTGCCCTTGGTCGTGCCGCTGACCCTGCTCAAGCACTATCTGCTGAAAGTGGACAATCCCTATCTCCAGAAGCAGACCTTCTGGTCGCCACACCCGGAAAAGCTGGGGTTGCGCAATGCCAACGTCGACTGAACCTGACTCAGCCGAGCTGGCGTCCGCCGTTCCCATCCGGGAGGTTTCCCGGGTGACCGGAGTGAATTCGGTCACTCTGCGCGCCTGGGAGCGTCGCTACGGGCTGCTCAAGCCGTTGCGGACCGACAAGGGCCATCGCTTGTATCGGCCCGAGGACGTTGCGCGGGTCGAGGAAATCCAGAGCTGGCTTGCGCGGGGTGTGGCGGTCAGTCAGGTCAAGGCGCTGCTGGGCCGGCCCGCTCCCGAGAGCGGACTGGAGTCGGTGCCGGAAGACGGCCCCTGGGAAGCGTTTGCCCGGCGCCTGCAGGCCGCGGTGGGGTCGCTGCAGGGCCAGTCCCTGGACTCGTTACTGGCGGAAGTCGGCTCGCTCTACCCGACGGATATTGTGGTGGACCAACTGCTGGAGCCGCAGCTGCAGGCACTCCGGGTACCGCTGCAGCAACAGCGGGCGGACTATGGAATGGCCACCCGGCTGGCCTTTCTGGAGGCCCACCTGGAGGCCTATTTTGCCTCGGCGCTGCACCGGCTGCAGGCGGCAAACATAAGCCACAAAAACCCTCGACTCCTGTTGATGGATGTCAGTCGGGAGACAGATTCGGTTCTGCCTATGATCCTTGCCTACAGCCTGGCCGTAAATAGCAACCGAGTGGATTTTTTCGGCCCTGTCCCTCAGTCAGAGTGGGTGTTTGCGGTAGAACAGCTGGGCTCCGAGGCGTTGATCCTGTATTCGGATGGCGCGCCAACGCGTTATCTGGAACAGCAGCGGGGTGAAGTCGAGCAGCGTTTGCAGGTGCCGGTCTGGCTTGCGGGCCGCATGACGGCTTTATGCTCGCCCAGCGAGCACCCTCACTGCCTGGGGCAGACTCATCGCGATATTCTCCGTGCACTCAACACGACGGATGTCCGCACCAGGGCCGAAGATCCGTTATTCCCCGGCTCTGGAGTATCCGAATAATGACCCAATCCCTGATGCATCAGGTCATGAGCCTGTATGAGCGCTTTGACCCCGCCCTGATCAGCGCCCTCGATCAGATCTATGATATTGATGTGGTTTTTGAAGATCCGCTGCACCGGATACAGGGGCTGATAGAGCTGCGCCGCTACTTTTCCCGCCTGGTGCGCGGCCTGGATGAGTGCCGGTTTGAATTTACCGATGTGATTGAGCAGTCGGGAGCGGGGGATGAGCCCGATCAGGCCGTGCTGTTTTGGCACATGCAATACAGGCATCGTAAGCTGCGCCGGGGTAAATTGCTGACACTGGCCGGCTCCAGTCACCTGAAATTTGGCGAGCGGGTGCTCTACCATCGCGATTACTTCGATGCGGGCGCCATGCTGTACGAGCATCTGCCGGTGCTCGGTTCTGTAATTCACACCATTAAACGGAGGCTTGGATAAGTTTCAATGAACACGCACAACCGAACACTGGTCTGGCTGCGCAATGATCTGCGCCTGCGCGACAACCCCGCTCTGTTCCACGCGTCACAGACGGGGCAGGGCGTGGTGGCGGTTTATGTGCTGTGCGAGGAATTTGTCCAGCGCCATGTCATGGCGCCGGCCAGGCTGGATTTTATCCGTCGGCACCTGACGTTGCTGTCGGCCGAACTGGCGGAGCTGAATATTCCTCTGGTGCTGTTGCGAGAGCACAAGGCCATGGGCATACCCGACAAACTGCTCAGCCTCGCGCGCCGGGAGAACTGCGACGGCATTTACTTCAATGCCGAATACCCGCTGGACGAACTCAACCGGGACCGGGCCGTGGCCGATCTGTTTCAGGACAGCGGGATGCATTTCAAACGGTTTCACGACCGGGTCATTCTCCCGCCCGGCCACGTTCGCAACGGCCAGGGGGAACCCTACAAAGTGTTTACCGCCTTCAAACGGCGCTGGCTGCAACTGGCCAGTGAGCGGCCCATGGACCCCCATCCCGCTCCTCCGGTTCAGCCTGAGGACACCGCGCGGGTGCACGATGCCGGTGTGCCCCTGAACAAACTGTTTGACCAGACGGCCCTTCGGGATCTGTCCGAACTCTGGCCGGCGGGGGAGGAAGAAGCTCTGCAGCGCCTGGCTGACTTTACCGAGGAGCGGATCCACCGCTACCAGCAGGACCGGGACTTTCCCGCTCTGGCCGGCACCTCGGAGCTGTCTCCCTACCTGGCGGTGGGCAGCCTGTCGCCGCGTCAGTGCCTGAATGCCGCTCTGCGCGCCAACCGCGGGCAGTGGGACGGAGGCAACCCGGGCGCCGAAACCTGGATCGGAGAGCTGGTGTGGCGGGATTTTTATCAGCACGTGAGTGTGGATTTTCCCGAGGTGTGCAAGCACAAGGCGCTGCAGCGCCACACCGAGGCCTTTCCCTGGCGCTGGGATGAAGACGATCTGAATGACTGGCGACGGGGCCGTACCGGCATTCCGATTGTGGATGCGGCCATGCGCCAGCTGGCGCAAACCGGCTGGATGCACAACCGGCTGCGCATGGTGGTGGCCATGTTCCTGACCAAGAACCTGCGCATCGACTGGCGCCTGGGCGAAGCCTGGTTCATGTCCCAGCTGATTGATGGTGATTTCGCCGCCAACAACGGGGGCTGGCAGTGGAGCGCCTCAACCGGTACCGACGCCGCGCCCTATTTCCGCATTTTCAACCCGGTAACTCAGTCGGAGCGCTTTGATCCGGAGGGCACCTTCATCCGTAAATATGTACCGGAGCTAAAGGATTTGCCACGCAAGCAGGTTCACCGGCCACCGCCGGTGGCGGGCTATCCCAGGCCCATGGTGGATCTCAAAGCCAGTCGCAAGGAAACCATTGAATTGTTCAAACAACTGAATCAGGGGCCAAATGATGACGCATGATAGGGCCGATTGGGTCTGGATCACCGGAGCCTCCAGCGGGATTGGCGAGGCACTGGCGCGCCGGCTGCTGGGCGAGGGGCGGCAGGTAGTGATTACGGCCCGCAGCCGCGAGAAACTCCAGTCGATCGCCGACGATTTTCCCGACAACTGTCATGTTCTCCCGGTCGATCTGACAGACCGGCAGGGGCTAGACAGTGCCCGTGAGGCCATGATGGCCATTAACGATCACCTGGACGCGGTGGTGCTCAACGCCGGCACCTGTGAATACATCGATACCAGACACTTTGATGCCGGGCTGTTCGAGCCGGTAATGAATATCAACGTGCTCGGTAGCGCCAACACACTGGAGCTGGCGCTGCCCATGCTGCGCCGCTCGCCCAACCGGGCGCAGGTGGTGGGGGTTGGCAGTATGGCAGCGGTGCTACCGCTGACGCGCAGCGAAGCCTACGGCGCTTCCAAAGCGGCCATGGAGTATTTGATGAATTCGCTCCGGGTCGATCTCGCCGCCGAGCGCATCGACGTCACGTTGGTGCGGCCCGGATTTGTCAAAACGCCGCTGACCGACCGCAACGACTTTGAAATGCCCTTTCTGATCGACGCCGAGCAGGCCTCCGGTCATATCGCGCGAGGAATGGACAAACGCAAATTGACTGTCCAATTCCCCTGGCAACTGGTGTGGATCATGCACCTGATCAGCTGGTTGCCTCTGGGCTGGCAAACCGCACTTTTGAAAAAGATGGTGAACAATTGAACGCCAAAAACCAATCCGAAAGCAAAAATATCGCCGTCATAGGCTCGGGAATCAGCGGGCTGACCGCCGCGCATTTACTGTCCCGACGTCACCGGGTCACCGTGTTTGAAGCCGGCCCGCAGATCGGCGGCCACACCGCAACCAGGCCCGTGGAGCTGGAGGGGCGTCGATACGATGTCGACACCGGCTTTATTGTGTTTAACGACCGGACCTACCCCAACTTCATCAAACTGATGTCCCGGCTGGGCGTGCCCAGCCAGTTGACCGACATGGGCTTCAGTGTGACCGGGCCCGATCATGCTTACGAGTACAGCGGCTCCGGCTTCAATGGCATTTTCGCCCAGCGCCGCAACCTGTTCAGCCCGGCCCATTGGGGGATGCTCAGGGAGATAATCCGCTTCAACAAGGCCTGTACCCGCGATTTCGAGCAGGACAGTGTCGACCCCGACCTGACACTCGGGGACTACCTGCACAACCAGGGGTACAGCGCCTTTTTCCAGCGCCACTATATTCTTCCCATGGTGTCGGCCATCTGGTCCTCGGGATTGCCCGGCGCGGCTCAGATGCCATTGTTGTTTTTTGTCCGCTTTTTTCACAACCATGGCCTGCTGACGGTCACCAACCAGCCTCAGTGGTACACCATCAAGGGCGGCTCCCACAGCTACCTCGCGCCCCTGACGCGCGACTTTCAGGAGGATATCTACACCGACTGCCCGGTGACCCGAGTGAAGCGGCTGGAAAAGGGTGCGCTGGTCACCACTGAGAAATTCGGTGAACAGAGCTTTGATGAGGTGATTTTCGCCTGCCACAGTGACCAGGCCCTGAAGCTGCTGGCCGACCCCAGCCAGCACGAAAGCGAGGTCCTGGGCGCGATCCCCTACCAGCAGAACGATGTGACCCTGCATACCGATGAAAGCGTTCTGCCGGAGGCCAGACGCGCCTGGGCCAGCTGGAACTACTGGCTCACCGAGCGCGACAGCGAACAGGCTGTGCTGACCTACAACATGAATATTCTCCAGCGCCTGCGAGCGCCCAAGACGCTCTGCGTCAGCGTCAACGCCACGCCATGGTTGGATGAGAGCAAGATCCTGGGTCGCTACCAGTACAGCCATCCGGTCTTCAACCGGGAGAGCATTGCCGCCCAGCAACGCTGGGATGACATCAGTGGCCGACAGAATACTCACTACTGTGGTGCCTATTGGCGCAATGGTTTTCACGAAGATGGCGTGGTGTCGGGGCTGCGTGTCGCCGCCGCCCTGGGGGAGGAGTTCTGATGCACAGCGCCATCTATCAGGGCTGGGTCCGTCACCGTCGGTTTGTGCCCAAAGCGCACGAATTTCGCTATCAATCGACCCTGTTCTATCTGGACCTGGACGAGCTGCCCGGGCTGTTTGAGGGCATTCGCGGCTGGTCCTGGAATCGTCGCAACCTGGGGTGGTTTCGCCGGGCCGACTACCTGGACCCCGAGACTCCGGATTTGCGCGATGCGGTGCGGGCGGAAGTGACCCGGCAGAAGGGCACTTGCCCGCAGGGACCGATCCGTATGCTGACCAACCTGCGCCTCTGGGGGATGTGTTTCAACCCGGTCACGTTGTATTACTGCTTCGAGCCGGAATCCGAATACCCCAGTGTCATTCTGGCCCAGGTGAACAACACGCCCTGGGACGAGCGCCACTGCTATGTGATTCCCTGCAATCCCGCCACGGGAAAGAGTCGTCTGGCATTTGCCAAGGAGATGCATGTTTCACCCTTCAACCCGATGGACATGCAGTACCGCTGGGTGAGCACGGCGCCTTCCGACAAACTGCTGGTGCACATGGAAAATCACCGCGACGGTGAATGCCATATGGACGCGACGCTCAGCCTGGAACGCCTGGAATGGCAAGCGTCCAGGCTGACCCGCGTTCTGTGGCGCACGCCCTGGCTTACGGCCAAGATTCCCGCTGCCATCTACTGGCAGGCCCTCAAACTCTGGCTCAAACGGGTGCCGGTTTACCCGCACTCAAAAGCGCCCGAATCCAAAACACTGAACACCCGCATTACGCTGGTATCCAGGAGGTAGTCGTGACTCAATCCAGCTCCAGTATTGCGCGAACCAAGGGACATCGACAGGCCGGCCTGCGCTGGAATCACTCCCTGGCCAAGCGCCTGATTCTCAAATCCCTGAGCCACATGCGCGAAGGCTGTCTGCGTGTGCATGAAGGCGATGAACGTTACGAGTTTGGCCAGCCCGCTGACCAAGCGGAGTTGGTCGCCGACCTGCACGTGCACGATCCGATTGCCTACGCCGAAGTGGCGTTTGGCGGTGCGGTGGGCGCGGGTGAGGCCTATATGAGTGGTTACTGGTCCACTCCCAACCTCACTCAGGTGACCCGTATTTTTGTGCGCAACATCAATGCGCTCGATGCGATGGATTCCAGCCAGTCCTTCCTGGGGCGGTTGATGCTGAAATTTTTCCACCGGTTCAATCGCAACTCCAAAGAGGGCGCCCGGCGCAATATCGCCGCCCATTACGATCTGGGCAATGATTTTTTCAAGCTCTTTCTCGATTCGAGCATGATGTACTCCTCGGCGATTTACCCCCGGCCCGATGCCGACCTGGAAGAGGCGGCCGCGTTCAAACTACAGACAATCTGCGAGAAGTTGCAGCTCACTCCGGAGGACCATCTGCTGGAAATCGGAACAGGGTGGGGCGGTCTGGCCATTTATGCCGCCCGGCACTATGGCTGCCGAGTGACCACCACCACCATTTCCCGCGCCCAGTGGGTGGAGGCCCGGGCCAAAGTGGCTGACGCGGGGCTCGAAGACAAGATCACCCTGTTGTTTGATGACTACCGGGATCTGACCGGACAATATACCAAGCTGGTCTCGGTGGAGATGATCGAGGCGGTCGGGCATGAACATTTCATGGAGTACTTCGACCGCTGCTCGAAGCTGCTGACCGACGACGGCCTGATGCTCCTTCAGGCAATCACCATTGCCGACCAGCGCTATGAGCGCTCACGCACCCATGTGGATTTTATTCAGCGCTATATCTTTCCGGGCGGTTCGCTGCCCTCCGTGGCGTTGATGACCGACCTGGTGCGCCGGGTCACCGACATGAATATGCTGCACATGGAAGATATCGGACAGCACTACGCCCGAACTCTGCACGACTGGCGCCTGGCCTTTGAGGCCAAGCTGGATGAGGTGCGTGACATGCAGTTTGATGAGCGTTTCATCCGCATGTGGGAGTACTACCTGTGCTATTGCGAGGGCGGCTTTATCGAGCGCAGCATTGGTACCGCCCAGTTGTTGTTTGCCAAACCCAAGTACCGGCCGGAGTGGCGTTGATTCATGCGGATTTCACGCTACGTAGTGATCAATGCCATTGCCTTTCAGACCGGATGGTTTGTGTGCGTGCTCCTTGGAACCTGGGCCGGCGTTGCCTACACCCTCGTGGCCGCCGTCCTGCATTTCCGGTTTGCTCCCTTCCATCGGCTCGATTGGCTTTCAATCTGCATCGCCTTGCCGCTTGGAGTCGCCCACGACAATTTGCTGGCCTATGCCGGGGTGCTGGATTACTCGGCGGAGACCAGTACCGGCCTGGCACCCTTCTGGTTGACCTGCCTCTGGGTCCTGTTGGCGCTCACCTTCAACCACTCGTTGCGTTGGTTTTATCAGCGGCCCTGGGTGCTCGCCCTGATGAGCCTGTTCGGCGGACCCATGGCTTATTTTGGCGGCGTGACGCTTTCGGATGTGCAGTGGGTCATTTCGCCGATTCACGGGTTTCTGATCCTGATGGCGATCTGGGTCTGGTTGTTGCCGCTGCATCGTTTTCTGGTAATTCAGGGAGACAAGCTATGTTCACTCGACTGATCGGACTGGTATTGCTCGGGGCCTTGGCGTCGGCCAGTGCCGAGGACTACGAGATTGAGGGCAAAGCCTACAATGTCGATGACATCGAACAGCTGTTGTATGTCGAGCGCTACACCCCGGTGGACGACAATGACCGGGGCGAAGTGCACTATGAATCGCCGGAGGGCGAACGCCTGGCAACCAAAACACTGGACTACAGCGCGGGGAATACGAAACCGGATTACGAACTGATCGACGAAAGAGGGGACCGGCACTGGTCGGTCACCCTGGAAGACGGCTCACTCAAGTTATCGAAGGGTCCAAAGGACGATCCCGAGACTGACACAGTATCGGCCGAAGACCCGCAGGTGATCGATGCCGGTTTTGACGCCTTTGTGCAACTGGAGTGGGACAAGCTCATGGATGGCAAGCGGGTGACCTTTCACTTTGCCTTCCCCAACCGCCTGACCAACGTTCGCCTCCGAGCCGTGCATATCGAGCGGGGCGACTCTCCCATCGAGCAGGACGGTGAGGACTGGGTCTGGTTCCAGATAAGGGTGGACAGCGCCCTGATGTCGCTGTTTGCGGACAGCCTTTACCTGGCCTACGAACGCGACACTAAACGCTTGATGGTGTTTCGCGGACGTTCCAATCTACCCGCCGCGGATGGCGATAGTTGGGATGTAGAGATTCGCTACACTTATTCTGATTAAATACCGCCGAAGCCTGCTGGCTTTTTGCCCTGCAGCTCGTAGGCGAAGGCGATGATGTGAGCCACCGCGCGGTAAAGGCTCTCGGGAATTTCATCGCCCAGCTCCAGCGTCACCAACAACTCCACCAGCTCCCGGTTGTCGCACAGCGGCACGCCTTCAGCCTCCGCGATGGCGATGATTTCGCGCGCAACGTCGCCCTGACCCGTCGCGCTCACATGGGGCGCGTGGGTGCCGTCATAGAAAAGGGCGACCGCCTTGTCCAGCTCTTCCTGGGTAAAATCGTTGCTCATGTGGTGATGTCCACCAGAGAATAGTGAATGTCGGTTTTGCGCCGGGGTGGGGCGCCGTAGTGGCATTCCAGACGGGTCACCTCCAATCCCTCTTCTTCCAGACGTTGATGCAACTGTGCCAGGCGCTTGCGCACAGCCTCGGCGGTGTCCGGCTGCTCTGCCCAGAGCCGGGCGGCCACCTGCGGGTCACGCACGGTAATCTGGGCATGAAAGGTGCCCGCCTCGGGAAGCTCAAAGGTCAGCAGAACCTGCCACTGGCGAACTTTTCCCGCCCCCTTTTTCCCGTCCTCATCCGACGACGCCCACTGTTCATCAATCTGCATAAACAGCGGCTGAACCTCCTGGCCCAGGCGCAACGGAATCTCCAGTGACCAGGATTGCGTGGGCTGGGCGGTCTCGCCCTGACTCAACTGGTGGCTCAGGCCACTGAGCTGCTGAAACTGGACCCGGGCAATACTGTGCAGCGTCTGCTGGTGCAACAGCTGCATCAACTGGCTGCGCAGGGCCCGATCGTTCAGTTCGGGCGCGGGCCGGTTGGCGAGCTCCGCCAATAGTGTCCCCAGGTTGGCGGGCGCACCGGGCTTGAGCTCGGGTGACTGGCCCATTTGATTCAATTCGGTTTTGACCTGGGTCAGTACTTTGAGCAGCGCGGCTTTCCAGTCGCCGGTCAGTGCCCGACTGACCGCCTCGCTCTGGCGCTGTTGGTTCGCCTCGCCGGAATCGCGTCCCGTTTGAGCGGCCTGAGCGAGCTTGTGCTCCAGTTGAAGACCGCTGTTGGCGATTGTCCGCTGCAGGTTCGCCGGCTGGGTCACCATCTCCGGCTGACGCAATTGTCGGGCGGCCTGGCGCAGTGCCTGCTGCAGGTCGGTGGAGAACAGCTGGCGCTGCTGGGGCGAGGACAGCTGCTCGATCAGGGGCAGGGCAAGCGCCAGGTCCGGCTTGTCTTTCAGTGGCATGACCGAGCGCAGCGTCTGAACCAGTTGCGTTTTCAGGCTCTCCTGTAGTGTTTCGCCCCGGCCTCCGGCCGCCGCCTGGAGGCGGGCGGCCAGTGCCTGGGCGGCCGAGCTTTCACTGGCAAAGCGGGCTGTCGACTCACCCGCACCCGATGAGGCCGAACGGGTGCCGGGCGCCAGTTGCCAGAGCTGGTTGTTTTTCAGGTACACCTGCACGGTGTCGCCGGGCTTGAGCGGGCGGTCGGTATAGGTGGTAAGGGACTGATTCTGAATCTGCAGACGGACCAGCTTGAGCAGGGGCGAGTTCAACAGCAGGCGCTCCTCACTCAGCCGTGCCAGCTGTTCCTGCTTTTGCGGGCTGTCGGGCTTGCCCTGTAGCGGTATCAGCGCATCCAGCAGGCGGTTGAATAACTGCTGGCGCTGCTCGTTGTTGGCCGGGGCGACAGACTGAACTTGCGCTTCGCGGGTTCCGGTACGGTTGATCCCGAGCGCCACCAACTGCCCCAGGGTTCCCGCGCGCTCGGCGCGCGCCTCCTGCACGGGCCGGAGCAGGCCGGCAGTGGTGTCAGGCAGTTTTATGGCCATAGCCTCTCAGTCTCGCTATAATCGCGTCCGATTGATGCATTCTCAGGGTTTATTCTCTCGAATAAGTTCCCCCTCAGTATAGCCGCCCCGTGCCCACAGGCCTATGGGCGGCTCAGGCGAACGGCGGCGTTATTTTGGCGGAGCTTCTTCTCAGGCTCGAACAACTGAGCTGCGAGCGCGATGAGCGCCCGCTGTTCAGCGGTCTCGATCTGTCCTTGCACGGTGGTGACCTGGTGCAGGTGCTGGGCCCCAATGGCTCCGGTAAGACCACGCTGTTGCGGGCACTGGCGGGTGTCAGTGAGCCCGCTCGCGGGCGCCTGTTCTGGCGCGATGAGCCGATGAGCCGGGCGCGCTGGGCGTATCGCCAGGCGCTGCTCTATATTGGCCACTCGCCCGGCGTCAAGGCGGCCCTGACGCCGCTCGAGAACCTCGACTGGTACCGTGCCCTGAGCGGCGGCAGCCAGCGCGATGAGGGTCGGGCCGCTCTGGCCCAGGTCGGGCTGGAAGGCTACGAAGACATTCCCTGTTTTCAGCTATCGGCCGGACAATTGCGCCGGGTGGCGCTCGCGCGCCTGTACCTGTCGACCGCACCGCTCTGGATTCTGGATGAGCCTTTCACCGCGATTGACCAGAGCGGCGTCGCGGCCCTGGAGGAGCGCCTGCAGGCTCAGGCCGCAGCCGGAGGTGCCGTCATCCTGACCTCCCACCAGGAGGTTCGGCTGCCGGGGCTGCGCCGGCTGAACCTGCGCGACTATCCTCCGGTTGACCCTTTCATAGACGAGGCCGGGGAGGGCGATCATGTCCCGACCTCATAATTCGTCATCTCCCGGTGCCTTTGGAGCAACGCTGCGGCGGGACCTGTTACTCTCCGGGCGCAACCCGGGCGACTGGGTGAACCCGCTGGTTTTCTTTCTGATTGCCATTACCCTGATTCCTTTGGGGGTAAGCCCGGAGCGGGAGTTGCTGGCGCTGCTGGCACCGGGGCTGCTCTGGGTGATGGCGCTGCTGGCGACACTGCTGTCGCTGGATGGCCTGTTCCGCTCGGACTTTGACGATGGCGCCCTGGAACAGATGCTGGTCAGCCCCCAGTTGCTGTATTTTACCGTGCTGGCCAAGGTGCTGGCTCACTGGCTGGTTACCGGCCTGCCCCTGACGCTGCTGGCGCCGGTGCTGGGCGTGATGCTGGCACTGCCGGCCGATGGTTTTGTGGCATTGTGTGTGTCATTGTTGTTGGGGACCGCCACCATGAGTCTGGTGGGTGCTGTGGGCGCGGCGCTGACCGTGTCCCTGCGCCGGGGCGGGCTGTTGCTGTCCCTGATTGTGATGCCGCTTTATGTTCCGGTGCTGATTTTTGGCGCCAGCGCGGTGAGCAATGCGGCCCTGGGCTCAGCCGTGGGAGGCCAGCTGGCGGTACTGGGCGTTTTTTCCGCGCTGGCATTGATGCTTGCGCCTCTGGCGGCCGCGGCAGCCCTGCGAATTTGCGTGGACAGTTACTGAAAAAAACTGCCTGAAGACTGATTGACTCGAGATTGAGACCGACTGACTCTTGATTGAGACCGACTGATAAGGGTTCGACACTATGGCTTCCTGGCAATGGTTTCACCGCCTGGGTTCACCCCGATGGTTTTATCACAAAACCGGTCCCTGGCTGCCCTGGCTCACGGTGGTGGCACTGACGCTGCTGGTGGTGGGCACTGTCTGGGGGCTGGCGTTCTCGCCCGCCGACTTCAAGCAGGGCAACAGCTACCGCATCATCTACATCCATGTGCCCGCCGCCTTTCTGGCGCTGGCCGGCTATTACGTGATGGCCATCTGCGGGGCCGTGGGCCTGATCTGGAAGATGAAACTGGCCTTCATGGTCATGAAGGCGGCCGCACCCATTGGCGCGGCACTGACCTTCGTGTCACTGGTCACCGGCGCGATCTGGGGCAAGCCCACCTGGGGCACCTGGTGGGAGTGGGATGCGCGCATCACCTCCATGCTGATCCTGCTGTTTCTGTATCTGGGCATCATGGCGCTGCAGAGCGCCTTCCAGAGCCGCGAGGCGGCCGACAAGTCCAGCGCGATTCTGGCCCTTGTGGGTACGGTCAATATCCCCATTATCTACAAGTCAGTGGATTGGTGGTACACGCTGCATCAGCCGGCGAGCCTCAAACTGACCTCCGCCCCCTCCATCCACAGCTCGATGCTGTACCCGCTGCTGCTGATGATTGTGGGGTTTTATGTGTTTTATGCACTGGTGCTGTTGCTCTATACCCGGCTTGAGATCGTAAAAAGAGAAGCGCGCACCGGCTGGGTGAAGGAACTTGTCAACCACGAGGGGACGTCGGGTGGGCCGTCTGATGGGCTGTCTAAGGAGGATCGATAATGCGATTTTACTTTGATTCGCTGAGCGACTTTGTACAGATGGGCACCCATGGGCCCTATGTCTGGGCCTCATTTGGTATCACCTGGGGGGTAATGGCCTATCTGCTGCTCAGCCCCTGGCTGCGCCAGCGTCGCTGGTTGCGGCAGCAGCGGGCCCGGGTGCGTCGTGATCAGGCCGCAAAAAGCGCCCAGCGCTGATACAATGAGGGCCAATGCTGATACACTTTGGCCCCGTCAGCACTCCCGGTAACGTTCGAATTTTTCTGGCGAAGTTTTTATGCATCCAGTCCGTCGACAGCGCTTGTTTCTGGTTCTCTTTATTGTGGTATTTTCCAGCGTCGCGGTGGGCCTGATGGCCTACGCGCTGCGGGCGAATATCAATCTGTTTTACCCCCCCATGCAGATCGTCGCCGGCGAGGCGCCGGTGGACACCCGGATCCGGGCCGGCGGCTGCGTACGGCCCGGCAGCATCGAGCGCTCCCAGGAAACCCTGGAAACCCGCTTTGCCCTGACCGACGGCGTGGTGGACTTTATCGTGACCTATACCGGTATCCTCCCGGACCTGTTCTCGGAGGGCGAGGCCGCCGTGGTGAATGGCACACTGAGTGCCGACGGCGTCTTTCATGCGACCGAGGTCCTGGCCAAGCACGATGAAGAATACATGCCCCCCGAAGTGGCCGAGGTGATGAGTGCCTCCGGCGGCGATCACGATAAAACCTGTGGAGTAATGGCCTATGGTCCCTGAGATTGGCCACTTTGCGCTGATCCTGGCGCTGGCATTCAGTCTGGCGCTGACGATTTTGCCCCTGGCCGGGGCCCAGCTGGATAACCTGCTTTTGATGCACACCAGTCGCTCCCTGGCGACCGGCTTCTTTTTCTTTGTGGCCGTTGCCTTTGGCTGCCTGACCTATGCCTTTGTGGTGGACGACTTCTCCGTGTCCTATGTGGCGGGCCACTCCAACAGCCTGATGCCGATCTACTTCAAAGTCAGCGCTGTCTGGGGCGGGCACGAGGGCTCGTTGCTGCTGTGGGTGCTGATGCTCGCCAGCTGGACCCTGGCGATCGCGCTGCTGAGCAAGAGCCTGCCGTTGAGCCTGCGCGCTCAGGTTTTGGCGGTCATGGGCTTTATCGGGGTCGGGTTTCTGCTGTTCATGCTATTGACCTCCAACCCCTTCGAGCGGGTGCTGCCGTTACCGCCCACCGAGGGCAGTGACCTCAACCCGCTGTTGCAGGACTTTGGGCTGATTGTGCATCCGCCCATTCTCTATATGGGCTACGTCGGCTTCAGCGTCAGCTTCGCTTTCGCCATTGCCGCGCTGCTGAGCGGCCGGCTGGATACCGCCTGGACCCGTTGGGCGCGGCCCTGGACCAATGTTGCCTGGGGCTTTCTGACTGTGGGCATTGCCCTGGGCAGCTGGTGGGCCTACTACGAACTCGGCTGGGGCGGCTGGTGGTTCTGGGACCCGGTGGAGAACGCCTCCTTCCTGCCCTGGCTGGTGGGCACGGCGCTGATTCACTCCATGGCGGTGACGGAAAAGCGCGGCCTGTTCAAGAGCTGGACTCTGCTGCTGGCCATTTTCACCTTTGCGCTGAGTCTGCTGGGCACCTTCCTGGTCCGCTCCGGGGTGCTGACCTCCGTGCACGCCTTTGCCAACGACCCGGAGCGGGGCGTGTTCATCCTGCTGTTTCTGCTGGTCGTGGTGGGCGGCTCCCTGACGCTCTACGCGCTGCGGGCCCCTGTGGTCCAGAAAACCACCGAATTCACCTGGTTTTCGCGCGAGACTTTTCTGATGGCGAACAATATCCTGTTTGTCATCATCATGATCAGTGTTCTGCTCGGCACCCTCTACCCACTGATTGCCGACGCCCTGGGCTGGGGCAAGATTTCGGTGGGACCGCCGTACTTCAATCTGTTCTTTGTACCCTTGATGGGGGTCATCTGCCTTCTGATGGCCGCCGGCGCCCAGTCCAACTGGAAGCGCACGCCCGCCAGACAATTGGGGCAGCTGCTCTGGAAGCCCTGGGTGATCAGCATCGCCATCGGCGCGCTGTTTCCCGTTTTTTACGGGGAATCCTACCGCTGGGAGGCGGCGCTGGCGGTCTTTGTCGGCGCCTGGATTCTGACAGCTGGCGCTTCCGATCTGATTTATCGCGTGCGCCACAGCGATCGCTGGACCCAGGGGTTGAAGAAGCTCAGCCTCAGTTACTACGGCATGCAGCTCGCGCACGCCGGTATCGCGGTAACTCTGCTGGGCGTCTGTCTGAACAGTATCTACACCGACCAGCGCGACCTGCGCATGGCGCCGGGGCAGGAGATCAGCTCCGGGCGTTATGACTTTGTCCTGGAGGGAGTAGAAGAGGTCCGTGGCCCCAATTACCTGGCCCAGGAGGCCCGCATTCGGGTGATGGTCAACGGCGAGTACTACAAGCACATGAAGCCCCAGAAGCGGCGCTACTTTTCCGGTGGCAACCTCATGACTGAAGTGGCCCTGGACCCCGGCTTCTTCCGGGACCTGTACATCGCCATGGGCGAACAATTGAGCGGCGACGCCTGGGCCATGCGTGTGCACATCAAGCCCTTCGTCCGCTGGATCTGGCTGGGCGCCCTGATGATGGCCATCGGTGGCGGCATGGCGGCTCTGGACAAGCGCTACCGCAAGCTGGCCCAGAAGGCTTCGCAGGATAATGAGCCATTGGTTGAGGGGAGTCAGCCGTGAGCCGTCTGAAGCTGTTTATTCCGCTGATCATTTTTGCGGTTCTGGCGGTGCTGTTCTGGCGCGGTCTGAGCCTGGACCCCTCGGAAATGCCTTCGGCCCGGGTAAACAAGCCGGTGCCTGAGTTCAGTCTGCCCACGGTGGCCGACCCGGAGGCTCAAATCACTCAGGAGATTTTTCAGGGGCAGGTGAGTCTGCTCAATGTCTGGGCCACCTGGTGCGCCGCCTGCCGCATAGAACACCCGTTTCTGGTGGAGCTGGCGGAGCAGGGGGTGCCGATTTATGGCGTGGATTACAAGGATGATGTGGCGGAGGCCCGCAAGTGGCTGGAGCAGCTGCACGATCCCTATGAGTTGAGCGTGGTGGATGCCGAGGGCCGTCTGGGCCTCGATCTGGGCGTGTTCGGCGCGCCGGAGACCTATGTGATCGATAAGCAGGGCGTGATCCGCCACCGCCACGTCGGCGTGGTCGACCAACGCGCCTGGGACGAAGAAATCGGCCCGCTCTTCGAGCGCTTAAAGAACGAGTAGGGCAGGCATTAACGTAGGGCGAATAAGCCTAAGGCGCATCCGCCATCTTCACGTTCGGCCCACTCATCCGTAGGGTGCGGTAAGCGAAGCGCACCCACCGGTGTTGCATCACGTCCGGCCCGCTCAGGGGTAGGGTAGGTAAGCGAAGCGCCACCTGCCGTAAAAGAGTGCCAGCTTTCAGAGAAATATCTGGAGGAATAGGTTCTACAAGGCTCGTAGGACCGATTTGGGGTGAACTGTTCCAAGACCGTCAACCGCGGGACTAGTGTTGACGAGTTACAGGGACGTAGTTCACTCGCCACATCCATGTGGCTCGCCCTGCGGGCAGCCTTCGGCTGTGCTAATCGGCAATCCTGCCGATTAGTGCCACGTGTCTTGGAACAGTTCACCCCGAAGCGGGCCGGACGTGATGGAGTGACAGAAGGTTGGGCAACGGTGGGTGCGCTTCGCTTACCGCACCCTACGAATAACTGCGGCAGTTTCTGGCAGGCATAAAAAAAGCCCCAACTTGTGGGGCTTTTTTCGTGATATGGCGGACCGGACGGGAAACATGGGCGCCGTCCATGGCGCCCACCCTACGGGCAGCCTTCGGCTGTGCCAATCCGTTCCCGACGGATTGGTCGAACCCTGAGGTTCGAGCCCCGACCGCACCCGGGCCACGGCAGTTTCTTCTGGACATAAAAAAAGCCCCAACGCTGTGGGGCTTCTTTCAATGTATGGCGGACCGGACGGGACTCGAACCCGCGACCTCCGGCGTGACAGGCCGGCATTCTAACCAGCTGAACTACCGGTCCGCTGTTTTGAGCATGGTGGGTGGTACAGGAGTCGAACCTGTGACCTACGCCTTGTAAGGGCGCCGCTCTACCAACTGAGCTAACCACCCTCGCTCAAGAGGGGCGTATTCTAATGAAAAGCGGCGCTGGGTCAATCGCTTTTGGCCATTTTCTTAAAAAAGTTTTCATTCATCCCAACAAAGCCAATCAAAACCCGCTTTGCTCGCCACGAATGCGAGGGGCTTGTTATACTCGCGCTTCACTGAATTTACAGGAGGCGCTTAGCCTTGAGTCGAATGATACGAGTATGGGTCACCCTGGGTCTGGCCCTGGTGGTGATGGCCTCCGCCGGAGGGGCAATGGCGGCTGTGGACGTGCGTGACTTCGACAGTGAATCGGACCGTCAGCGCTACCAGAGCTTCATCGACGAGATGCGCTGCCCCAAATGCCAGAACCAGAACCTGGCGGGATCGGACTCGCCGATTGCCGAGGACCTGCGTGATCAGGTGTACCGGTTGATCGATGAGGGCAAGTCCGACAAGGAGATCATCGACTTCATGGTCGAGCGCTACGGCGAGTACATCCTCTACCGGCCGCGACTGAGCCCGGCCACCCTGGTGCTCTGGCTGACGCCCGTTGTGCTGATGCTGGTGGGCATCGTGGTGCTGATCCGGGTGGTCCTCAAACGCCGGCGCACGGCGGCCGAAACGGTCACCGACAGCGAAGATCTGAGCCCCGAAGAACGCCGGGAGCTCGATGAGCTGCTGCGCGACTCCCATGCCGACTCCGACGACGAGAAACGCGAATCATGATGTCACCTCTCTGGTGGGTCATCGCCCTGATGGTGGTGCTGGCCCTGGCTTTTTTCCTCTGGCCCATGCGACGCAAAGCCACCGGCTCGCACCTGGAGCAGGTCCGGCGTCGTTACTTGGAGACCAATGTGGTGCTCTTTCGGGAGCACCTGGCCGAGCTGGAGGCGTCGCGGGATGCCGGGCGACTGTCGCAGTCGGCGTTCGAGCAGCTCAAGCGCGAACAGGAGCGGGCACTACTGCAGGAAGAGCGGGAGCTGGCCACCAGCAAACCGACGCGCGGTCGCGCGCTGCCTGGCGGCCGGGTGCTGATGCTGTCCGCCGTGGTGCTGCTGGCGGGCAGTATCGGTTGGTACGAGTGGCGCGGAGCCAGTGAAGACCTGCATCTGGCCGAGCTGCAGATGGCCAAGAGCCTGCAGGATCGGGAAGACCGGATGAACGACCGCCGGGTGGACCCGGGCCTTACCTGGACGCTCGTGGAGCAGATCCAGAAGCGGCTGGAAGACAACCCCGACTCCACCCAGCATCTGTTTCTACTGGCGCTCTACTCACGCGAGCTCGGCCACTTTGATCGCGCGATCGAGGCCTACGAACGCATCCTGGAGCTGGAGCCGAAGTCTCCCCGCATTCAGGCCGAGCTGGCCGAGACCCTGTTTATCCGGGACGACAACCGCATCGGGAGCCGGGCGCGAGACCTGATTAAGGAAGCGCTGGAAAACGATCCCCAGGAAACCACCGCACTGGGTCTGGCCGGGATTGACGCCTTTGGCAACCAGAACTTTCAGGATGCCATCCGCTACTGGCAGCGTGCGCTGGATCAGATGGATCCGCGCTCGGGCAACGCCCAGGCCTTTCAACGCGGGGTCGAGCGGGCGCGCAGCGCCCTGGCTCAACGCGGAGAGACGCCAGAGGCCCAAACTGATGAGCCCAGTGCTGAGGCATCGATCGAGATTCCACTCCGGGTCCGCCTGGGCGACGAAGTAGACTTCGACGGCGATCAGTGGGTCTTTGTTTTCGCCCGGGCCTGGCAGGGTTCACCCATGCCCCTTGCCATTACACGCTTTCAGGCCAACCAATTGCCATCATCAATAGTGTTGGATGATACTATGGGCATGTCACCGGCAGCCTCTCTGAGCAGCGTCGAGGAAGTGGAGCTGGTGGCACGACTGTCAAAGGACGGGGATGCCACGCCCAAACCCGGCGACTGGCAGGGCCTTGTGGGGCCCATCTCGCTTGATGACGTGCCCGAGAATATCGAGCTGGTGATTGACGAACCGGTCACTGAATAGGTCCCATCCGACAGGGTAGCGGCTGGTGTAATATTTGCCGCTTCCGTGTAGAATTCCCGCTTTTGCAACCGACCTCCGACCCCTCCTGCTCAAGGGCAGCCGAAGGGCCGTCGGAGGCCGGATAATCATAATGATTTCAATGGGCTAGGCGGGTTCCGGCGCGCCGTAAGTTGAAATAACGTGACATTCAGGATAACAGGGATCTATGCGCCTCAAGTGTATCAAGCTGGCCGGTTTTAAATCGTTTGTGGACCCGACCACGGTCAACTTCCCGAGCAATCTGTGCGCGGTGGTGGGGCCCAACGGCTGTGGCAAATCCAATATCATCGACGCCGTGCGCTGGGTGATGGGGGAGTCCTCCGCCAAGAACCTGCGCGGCGAAGCCATGACCGACGTCATTTTCAATGGCTCCAATGGTCGCAAGCCGGTAGGCCAGGCCTCCATCGAACTGATTTTTGACAACACCGACAAAACGGTTCAGGGCGAATACGCCGCTTTTAACGAAATCTCGATCAAACGCAAGGTCACCCGCGACGCCCAGAACGTCTATTACCTCAACGGCACCAAGTGCCGCCGCCGGGATATTACCGACATCTTCCTGGGTACCGGTCTGGGTCCGCGCAGCTACGCCATTATCGAACAGGGCATGATCTCCCGCCTGATCGAGGCCAAGCCGGAAGAGCTCCGGGTATACATCGAGGAAGCGGCGGGCATCTCCAAGTACAAGGAGCGGCGCCGGGATACCGAGAACCGGATGCGCCGCACTCTGGAAAACCTCGAGCGGCTGACCGATATCCGAGACGAGCTGGAGCGCCAGCTCAGTCGCCTGCAGCGTCAGGCCCAGGCGGCCGAAAAGTACACCGAATACAAGAAAGAAGAGCGACTGCTCAAGGCCCAGGTGCAGGCATTCAAGTACCGCCAGCTGGATGAGCAGGCCAAGATCAAGCAGACCGGCATACGCGACCTGGAGCTGCGCATGGAATCCTTCGTGACCGATCAGGTCAACAAGGACACCCAGATCGAGAAATGTCGCAGCCAGTACACCGAGCTGCAGGACAAGTTCAACGAGGTCCAGGGCCGCTACTACTCCATTGGTGCCGATATTGCGCGGATCGAGCAGACCATTCAGCACGCCCAGGAACGCAGCCGCCAGCTCCAGACCGACCTGGAACAGACCGACCGGGACAGCCGCGAAGCCGAAGACAGCCTCCAGTTTGACCGCGAGAAAGCCGAGGGATGGGAGGCCGAGCTGCTGGAGCTGGAACCGGAGCTGGAGCTGGTGCGCGCCGCTGAGGAGAGCTCCGGCGACGCACTGCAGGAAGCCGAAGAGGCCATGCAGCGCTGGCAGAGCGAGTGGGATGCCTTCAACCAGCGCGCGGCCGAACCGCGTCAGCGCGCTGAGGTGCAGCAGTCGCGCATCCAGCACCTGGAGCAGGTTCAGCAGCGCTTGTTGCAGCGCATCGACAAGCTCAAAGAGGAAAGGGCCAATCTGCAACAGGGCGACGCCGACGAGGAAATCGATCAGCTCAATGAACAGCTGGCCGAGCTGGACCTGGTGGTGGAAGAAAAACGCACCGGCAGTGAGTCGGTGGGCGAGCGTCTGGAAGCCCAACGGCAGAAGAACAACGAAGTGGCGGATGAACTGGACGTGGCCCGCAGCCAACTGCAGAGCCTGCGCGGCCGTCACGCCTCACTGGAAGCCTTGCAACAGGCCGCTCTGGGCGAGAAAAGCGAAGCGGTATCGGACTGGCTGAACGAACACCAGCTGACCGACCAACCCCGTCTGGCCGAGACCCTGAGCGTCACCGACGGCTGGAACCAGGCCGCCGAAACCGTGCTGGGCAACAGCCTCCAGGCGGTCTGCGTCGAGGGCTTCGATGCGGTGGCCAGCACGCTCGCCGGCCTGAGTCAGGGCGAACTGGTGCTGCTCGACACCGCCAGCCGCCCGAATGCCCAGACCGGCGACAAGGCGCCGCGTCTGCTGGACAAGGTCACCGCCGACTGGGATCTGAGCGATCTGCTCAGCGGTGTCTATCTGGCCGAAGATCTGCCCGAAGCCCTGGCGCTGCGCTCGCGCCTGGAAGCGGGGGAGTCGGTGATTACCCGCGATGGCCTCTGGCTCGGCCCGCAATGGCTCAAGGTCGCGCGCGATACCGACGCCAGTGCCGGTGTGATCGCCCGCCGTCAGGAGCTGGAAGAGCTGGATACGGACATTACCGAACTCGAAGAGCAGGTCGCCCGCCTGGACGAAGCCCGCACTGAGGGCCGCGAGACCGTGCAGAACCTGGAACGCGAGCGGGAAACCCTGCGCCGTGAAGCCGACGAACAGAACCGCCGGGCGGGCGAATTGCGCGCCCAGCTGAGCGCCAAGAAAGCCCGCATCGAGCAGATCAGCATGCGGCGCGAGCGGGCCGAGACCGAAATTCGCGAAGCCGGCGAGCAGATGGATCAGGAGTCGGAGCAGCTGGCCGAAGCGCGCATGATTCTTAGCGAAGCCATCGAGGCCATGGAAAAGGACACCGATGAGCGCGAGCGCCTGCTCGAGGAGCGCGACCGCTTCCGGGGCGGGCTGGATCAGGCCCGCCAATCGGCCCGGCACGACCGCGACAAGGCCCACGAAATGGCCATGCGCGCCCAGTCCCTGAAAACCCAACTCGACAGCATCCGTCTGGGCATCACCCGGCTGCAGGAACAGACCCAGCGCCTGCGCGAGCGGCGCGAGCTGTTGATGGAGTCGCTGGGCGAGAATCGCGACCCGATCGAAGAGCACCAGCTGGAGCTGGAGGCCAACCTGGACAAGCGCCTGGCGGTCGAGGGCGAACTGTCCGAGGCGCGCACCGCGCTCGAGGCTGTGGAGCACGAGCTGCGCAGCGCCGAACAGGCGCGCCACAAGGCCGAGCAGGAAGTCCAGGCGGTGCGCTCGCACCTGGAGCAGGAGCGCCTGGCGGCGCAGACCTTCGAAGTCCAGCGCGCCGGCCTGGCCCAGCAGCTGGAGGAAGACAACTTCAATCTGGAGGAGCTGCTCAGCCAACTGCCGGAAGAGGCCGAACTCAAGCCGATGGAAACCGAGCTGGAGCAGGTAGCGGCGCGCATTGCCCGCCTGGGCGCGATCAACCTGGCGGCCATCGACGAGTACCAGACCGAATCCGAACGCAAACAATACCTGGACGCCCAGGACGAAGACCTGCGCGACGCGCTGGAAACTCTGGAAAACGCCATCAAGAAAATCGACCGCGAGACCCGCACCCGCTTCAAGGAAACCTTCGACCAGGTCAACAAGAGCCTGCAGGAGTTGTTCCCCAAAGTATTCGGTGGCGGGCACGCCTATCTGGAACTTACCGGCGAAGATCTACTCGATACCGGTATTGCCATCATGGCGCGGCCACCGGGCAAGCGGAACAGCACCATCCACCTGCTCTCGGGCGGGGAGAAGGCGCTGACCGCCATTGCCCTGGTGTTCTCGATTTTCCGGCTCAACCCGGCACCTTTCTGTATGCTGGATGAGGTGGATGCGCCCCTGGATGACGCCAACGTGGGTCGCTACGCCCGGATGGTTCAGGAGATGGCGGAACATGTACAGTTTATTTATATTACCCACAACAAAATCGCCATGGAGATGGCGCACCAGTTGATGGGTGTTACCATGCACGAACCGGGCGTTTCCCGCCTGGTGACCGTGGATGTGGATGAAGCGGCCGAGCTGGCAGCGGTATAATGTCGGTCTGTGTGCTCACACTCGCCGGCGCCAGCGACGGACACATGACGGAAACTGACGGATAACACTATGGGTGATTGGTTAACGGTAATCATAGTCTTGCTGATAGTCGGGATTCTTCTCGACGGCTGGCGGCGTATGCGCAACGCCCAGAAAGACTCCCTCAGGGTGTCGCGCTCCATGCGCAAGAGCGCCGGTAGCGGTTCCTCCCCGGCGGACAGCTACAACAGCGCGGAGCTGCCCAATGGCGGCGCCCGCGTGGTCGGTTACCGTGACCGTCAGGCCGAGAGCGGCGCCCGGCGTGAACCCGAAATGGTGGAAGACGAGTACGCCGACAGCGACGACACCGAGGAACTCGAACCCGATTACGACCAGTACGAGGAGGACTTCGACGACCTGGAGCCGGTCGGATCCGAGCCGGAGGAAGAAACACCCGCCGAGGCGGAGCCCGTCTCACGACCCAAAGGCAGCATCCCCCAGCAGGTTGCACTGAATCTGGACGAGTCGGTGCCCATCCTCATGGAGACCACCGAATCCGACGACCAGGACAGCTCGGGTCGCATCGAACCCACACTCGGGGGAAAGGAAAAATCGGCGGAACCGAAAAAGACCGCTTCCAGCGAGGCCAAACCCCGTACGTCCGCCGCGCCAGCCGCGAAGGACAAACCCAGAGACAAACCCAAAGACAGGCCCAGGCCGGAAAAGACACCGCCCCCCGAGCCCTCCGATGTGGGCGAACAGGAGCGCGAGCCGGCGCCCGCGCCGCCGGACCCCGAGGAGGTGCTGATCGTGAATATCATGGCGCCGGCGGGGCAGCAGTTCCGCGGCGATGCGCTGCTCGAGGCACTGCTGCAGGCGGGTCTGCGCTTTGGCGACATGAACATTTTTCATCGTTATCAGGAGCGCCATGGCGGGGGGCCGATCCTGTTCAGCCTGGCCAACATGGTCAAGCCGGGCGTGTTCGATCTGGATACCATGGATGAGTTTTCCACTCCCGGCGTCAGCCTGTTCATGACGCTGCCGCTGGACGGAGCCCGTATGGAGAACGTGGAGGTGTTTGAGCTCATGCTGGAGACCGCCCGCTCGATCGCCGATGAGCTGGGTGGAGAGATGAAGGATGAAAACCGCAGTGTCATGACCCGGCAGACCATGGAGCATTGCCGCCAGCGGATTCACGAATTCGAGCGCAAGCAGCTGTCGCGTTCTCCGGGCTAACCACAACCCCGGGCCAGAGACGGCCAGCCCAATGTGAATCAACCCGAGTCTGAATTGCAGGAAGTCGACGTTAATGGCCAAATCTGCCGCCGCCATCCCCGCTGAAGTCAGCGCCGAGGCGCAAGCGCTGCGCGCTGAACTCCAGGAACACAACTACCGCTACTATGCGCTCGATGACCCGCAGATTCCCGATGCGGAATACGATCGTCTGCTGCAGAAACTGCAACGGCTCGAGGCCGATTATCCGGACCTGATCACCCCCGATTCTCCCACCCAGCGGGTCGGGCAGACGCCCCTGAGTGCCTTTGCCACCGTCACCCACGAGCTCCCCATGCTGTCGCTGGACAATGCCTTCAGCGAAGAGGACATCTGGGCGTTTGATCGCCGGGTCAAAGATCGGCTTCAGGATGACAGCGACATCGAGTACGCCTGCGAGCCCAAACTGGACGGCATCGCCGTCAGCCTTCTGTATCAGGACGGCATGCTGGTACGCGGCGCCACGCGCGGCGATGGCACCCAGGGCGAAGACATCACCCAGAATGTGCGCACCATCGACTCCATTCCCCTGCGTCTGCGCGGCCGTGACTATCCCGCCGTGCTGGAAGTACGCGGCGAGATCTACATGCCCCGGGCCGGTTTTGAGCGGCTCAATGAGAAAGCGCGCGAGGCTGGAGACAAGACCTTCGTCAACCCACGCAATGCCGCCGCGGGCAGTCTGCGCCAACTGGATGCGCGCATCACCGCCCGACGCCCCCTGGAAATGTGCGCCTACAGCATCGGCTACGTCGAGGGCGAGGTGCCCGGGCGCCACTCGGACATTCTCGAGGCCCTGCGCGGCTGGGGCCTGAAAATCAATCGCGAAATACAGGTGGTGCAGGGCGCTCAGGCCTGCATCGACTACTATCGTGAGCTGGGGGAACGCCGCACCGGGCTGGCTTATGACATTGACGGTATTGTGTTCAAGGTCAACCGGCGCGACCTGCAGGAAGAACTGGGGTTTGTCGCCCGCGCCCCACGCTGGGCCATCGCTTACAAGTTTCCCGCCCAGGAGGAAATGACCGAGCTGCAGGATGTCGAATTTCAAGTGGGCCGCACCGGTGCCGTCACTCCGGTGGCGCGCCTGAAGCCGGTGTTTGTCGGCGGAGTGACGGTCTCCAACGCCACGCTGCACAATCGCGATGAAATCCAGCGCCTGGGCGTAATGATCGGTGATAGCGTGATCGTACGCCGGGCGGGCGATGTGATTCCGCAGATTGTCTCGGTGGTGACAGACAAGCGACCGGACAATGCCCGTGCCATCGAGTTTCCGGAACATTGCCCGGTGTGCGGTTCTCCAGTGGAAATGGTGCCGGGCGAGATCGTGGCCCGCTGTGACGGCGGACTGATCTGCCCGGCGCAGCGCAAACAGGCGATCAAGCATTTTGCCTCGCGCAAGGCCCTGGATATCGACGGCCTGGGCGATAAGCTGGTGGAACAGTTGGTCGACAAGGGCCTGATCCAGGCGGTCGCGGACCTGTATCACCTGACCCGGGAGGACCTGTCCGGCCTGGAGCGTATGGGCGAGAAGTCCGCCGAGAACCTGCTGGAAGCGTTGGAAAAGAGCAAGAACACGACCCTGGCGAAGTTCATCTATGCGCTGGGCATCCGCGAGGTGGGCGAGGCCACCGCCCGCAACCTGGCGCAGCATTACGGTAGCCTGGACGAGCTGGCCAGCGCCGACGAGTCGAGCCTGCAACAGGTGGATAATGTGGGGCCGGTGGTGGCACACTTTGTCGCCGAGTTCTTTGAGCAGGAGCACAACCGGGAGGCGGTCGACAAGCTGAGAAAGGCCGGCGTGACCTGGACCGAGCAGGCGCCGGTGGACCGGGACTCTCTGCCCCTGGCGGGGCTGACCTATGTACTGACCGGCAGCCTGGAACAATTGACCCGGGATCAGGCCAAAGAGAGGCTGCAGGCACTGGGCGCCAAGGTGGCGGGCAGTGTTTCCAAAAAAACCGATTATCTGGTGGCGGGCCCCGGGGCGGGCTCGAAACTGAAAAAAGCCGAGGAGCTGGAAGTGGATATCATGGACGAAGCCGGGCTGCTCGAGCTACTGAGCCAATGGGAGGCAGAGTGATACGAATTTTAATGCTGTTTGTGGCCGCCTCGCTGTTGAGCGGTTGCGCGTCCGGGCCACCGGAAAAGACCCAAAACCTCTGCGACGTATTCGATGAGAAACGCGGCTGGTACAAAGATGCCCGCCGCTCGGAGCGGCGCTGGGGCTCGGATATCGCCACCATGATGGCGATCATGTATCAGGAGTCCGGCTTCCGGCCCAAGGCCAAGCCGCCGCGCACCAAAATTCTCTGGATCATCCCCGGACCGCGGCTAAGCAGCGCCTACGGTTTCGCCCAGGTGAAAGACGAAACCTGGTCCGAGTATGAGCGCATGAGCGGCAATCACTGGGCGAGCCGCAGTCACTTTGCCGACGCCATCGACTTTATCGGTTGGTACAATGCCCAGAGCCACAAGCGGGTAGGCATCGGCAAGAACGATGCCCGCAATCTGTATCTGGCCTATCACGAGGGCCACACCGGGTTCAAAAATCGCAGCTACGATGCCAAGGGCTGGCTGACTCCGGTAGCGGGGAAGGTTGCGGTCAGAGCGGATAATTTCCGTCGGCAGCTGGACAGTTGCGAGCATCGGTTCAAGGGCCCCTGGTGGTGGCCATTGCGCTAGCCGGTTATTCGGTACTCTGGGTTTCTTCGGTTATTCGGTATTTGCGCTAGCGGTTTGTAAGATAAACAGTTCATTTCGGTCGCGGGATGGGAGCGGTTATGGATCAAGAGTCGATTGTTTACGGGTGTATCAAGGATACGGCGTATCTGCCGTCGGAGGGGCAGCGTCTGCGGGTGAATCGAGAGGCGATGTTGACGCTGCCGCACGCCGATGATTGGCCGTTTTTGTCGCAGGAGATGTTTGCGATTCCGCAGGTGGAGATCCGGCCGGGGCATTACCAGACGGAGGTGATGCATTTCGGCGCGTCTTACAAGGCGGTGGAGTATGAGTGGGATCAGTGGATCGCCCAGTTTGAGGATCTACTGAGCCGGATGTTCTGGGTGTCGGCGACGGTGCATCTGGAGACGGAGTTGTCGGGCACGCATACGTTCACCTGGGAGTCGACGGCCAGCTTTCACAAGCCCGGCTCAGGCGATATGCAGGTCCGCTGCGAGTGGTCCCACGAGGGCGCGTTAGCGGTTTGACCTGGAAGCTATCGAACGTTTGTTTGTTGCGTGACGCCCAGCGGCCACGGGGTATAATTTTTTGGAAACGCGGTGAATACATCCCTGTAGCTCCTGCTCTTCTTCCCTGAAGAGAAGGTTCCAAAAAATCATCCCCCGTACCCGCTTCAGCACTACCGTAGCCATCGTAGGGCGGATAAGCTGTAAGCGCATCCGCCACAAAGAGGCATTCGCCACAAAAAGCCGTCCATATTTATGGACGCCAAATTTTTTTGAACACCGAGGCAATGAATGACCAACGAAACCCATCCCGATTTCCGCTTCCGGCGCCTGCGCCGCACCTCGGCGCTGCGCGACATGGTGCGCGAAACCCGGCTGACGCCCAGCGATTTCATTCTTCCGATTTTTGTGGAGGAGGGCATTGACGAGCCGGTGACGATAGCGAGCATGCCCGGGGTGGTGCGCTACCCGGAGGCGCAGCTGGCGGAAAAGGTGCAGAGCGCCTGGCAGAAGGGCATTCGTGCGGTGCTGTTGTTCGGGGTGTCGCAGCACAAGGACGAGGTGGGCGCCGATACGTGGAATGACGAGGGCCTGATGGCGCGCATGATCCGCACGGCCAAGGAGGCCCAGCCGGAGATGTGCGTGATCAGCGACAACTGTTTCTGCGAGTACACCAGTCACGGCCACTGCGGGGTGGTGCACAACGGCGATGTGGATAACGATCTGACGCTGGCCAACCTGCAGATGCAGGTGGTGGTGGCAGCCAAAGCCGGGGTGGATGTGATCGCGCCCTCGGGCATGCAGGATGGCATGATCGCGGCCATCCGCAATGCGCTGGATACGGCGGGCTATGGCCACATTCCGGTGATGTCCTATTCCACCAAGTTCGCCTCGGCTTTCTATGGGCCTTTCCGGGATGCGGTGGACAGCAACTTCAAGGGCACGCGGGCGAGTTATCAGATGGACCCGGCAAACCGGCGTGAGGCGCTGGCCGAGTCGTTGCAGGACGAAGATGAAGGCGCCGATTTTCTGATGGTGAAACCCGGTCTTGCCTATCTGGATGTATTGGCCGATATTCGCGCGCACACCCAGCGCCCCCTGGCGGTCTATCAGGTCAGTGGCGAGTACGCCATGATCAAGGCCAGCGCGGCGGCCGGCGTGATTGACGAGCGGGCGGTGGTGCTGGAGAGCCTGCTCGCTTTCAAACGCGCCGGAGCAGATCTCATCATTACTTATTACGCGGAAGACGCCTGTAGCTGGCTGTCGAATTAACGCCTGTAGCGGGTTAACCAATTAAGGGGAGTTTATGAAGGCCGTTTATGCCCTGATCGGGGCAAGTCTGTTGATGATTGCGTTTGGTCTGTATCTGATTCTTCAGCAGCCTCCACCGGAGGAGGTGCAGGACGCACAGCCGGAAGCCGTGCAGGCACCCGAGGAAGAGCCTGAAGAGCAGCCCCGGGATATCGCGTTGGTTCCGGTCCCGGCCGAAGAGGCCGAGCGCGACGGGGAGATCCCGCAACTGGAAGTGGAGGCCGAGCCCGGTAGCGAAGAGTGGTGCGAGCAGATGATGAACCAGTCCAACGACCGCTGGAGCCGGGACGACTCCCAAACCTTTGCCGATCAATGCATCTATGAATAGCTATTTTTGATGTTCTTTACTCCCGAACGGCCCCACTTTTTCAATCCTCTGACGGGGAAATACCGGGAGGTGGTGGCCGAGTGTCTGCGATTACTGTACCAGCGTCTGTACACGGATCTGCGCGACTACGGCTCCGGTCTGAACCGGGAAGGGCTGGTGGATATTTTCAAAGAGGCCATCGCCCGCACCCCGCTTCTGGACAGCCAGGACGAAAGTGGGGAGAAGGAGGGACGTTTCAAGTCCCAGCGCGAGCTGGCCGGGTTCATGATCAACCGTCTGCTCGAGGCCGGTTGGTTAGAGCGGCGCGTGGACGAAGCCAACCTGCAAAGCAGCTACGGCTTCAGCCGCATGGGAAGATTGTTCACCCAGCCCTTTGCCGCCAGCACGCACAATGATTTTCGCACCCGTCACCGCAACACCCGCAACACCCGCAACAGCCTGCAGGCGTTTCTGGACCGGGGTGAGGTGCACGACCTGCTGGATGCCTACGAGTACTCCGAGCGGATCATCAGTGACTTCACCGATGTCATCGCCGAGCTGGAGGAGCGCAAGCGTCAACTGGTGCGCGAGGTTGAGGCGCGCCAGCTGGTTCAGCAGGCGAGCGACGAGTTTTTCGACTTCATGGAGAACGTCTTTAAACCGGACCTGGAAGTCCGCCTGTCCGCCGACAGCGTGGAGAAATACCGCGACCAGATTGCCGGTGTGATCGGCAAGATCCGACGCAAACGCAAGTACGGGCAGGGCGATGATGAGACCGCCAATAAAGACTGGCGGGCGGTGATGGAAATTCGCCTGCGCCAGCTGCTGCCCCAGCACGTGGTCCCGGGCCGGTCACTGCTTGAAACTCTGTTGCAGACCATCGAAACCCGTTTGAAAAATGCCTGCGACGTGATGCTGCCGGCGCTGCGCAAGGCGCTCAACACCTTTACCCAGCGGGCGGACATCATCATTCGTCAGCTCAGCTACATTCACACCCAGAGCGGGGACGGGGCGTTGGAGCTGTGCCGCCAGCTGGCGCAGCAACCACGGGAGCGACAGGATCAGTTACTGCGCGAGCACGGCGAGTCCTGGTCCGCTGTGCATCTGGGTTACCTGGACCCGGGACAACTGGTGTTGCGCGACCGGCGTGCCAAACCGGCGGTTCGCAGCGACCTGGATGACGACCAACCCCTGGATGGTGAAGCCCAGAAGCAGATGTTCATCGAGCAGGCGCTGGATCAGGCGTTCACCATTCAGGGCTCTGAAGTGCGTCATTTTGTGCAGCGGGCACTGAGCGAAACGGGCCGGGTCAGCAGCCGTGAACTGAGCGCCGAGAGCATTCCCGAGCTGCTCAGCCTGGCGCGCGCCACCGAAGTGGGTGCCGCGGCCAACCTGGCTTCGGATTTCGGCTTTCGCGTTTATCAGAACAGCGAGTGGCTGCAGGAGAGTCCGCGCATTACCGACGGTGCCTATTTCAGTCAGCGCGACGAATACATTATCGAACTCATTGAGGAGGCCCATGAGCAGCCTGACCGATAATCTGGAAAGTGCGCTACACAAGCACAACCTGGATCTGCGCGACTGGCGCGAACTGTTACAGCGCCTGCTCGATTACGGCGTACTCTGTCGCGACGACAGCCAGGTGGAAGCCGAACTGTACGATCGCTTTGAGCGCGTTGAATCGCTTGTGGATGAATACCTGGCCCTGATCGGACTGCGTTTTCACCACGATACCCGCTTCCAGTTTGTGCGCCTGATTCCCCCCGGCGCCCGGGTTCCCGGTGTCGAGGACGAGAGTGACGAGCCGTTCAACGGCGGCTACCGCACCCGCCTGACCCAGGCGGAAATTGCGCTGGTGCTGATCTTGCGCGCCGAGTACGACAAGGCTGTGCGCGAGGGTCTGATTGACGAGAACGGTTGCGCCACTCTGTCACTGGAGGCGGTCGCACTCGCCAGCAAAAACCTGCTGCAGCGCAACCTTCCCGAGAATCTGGCCGAGCGCCGGCAGCTGTTTCGCCGCCTGCGCCAGCTGCGTCTGATCCACTACGCCCATGAGGCCGACCTGGAGCAGAGCGACAGCTGGATCAAGGTGCGGCCGCTGATTGTCAATCTGGTCAATAACGATTGGCTCGAGAATCTGAAACAGGATATTGAGGCGGTTCCGGCTGCCGGTCAGGACGATGAGAAGGAGCCCGTTGGGCCGTCCATTTTTCCCGGTGGGTGATGGCGGATGCGCCTTAGGCTTATCCGCCCTACGTATACCACGGCGGGTCGTGTAGGGCGGATAAGCGTCAAGCGCATCCGCCATAACCGACATCGCATCGCACTATGAGAAGACACACATAATTTATGTACCTGAAAAAATTCATCTACATACACTGGGGCAATGTCCCCAACACCGAGTGCGAATTCGGCCCCATCAACCTGTTTTCGGGCGGTAACGGCTCGGGTAAAACCACCGCCGCCGATGCCATTCAGACGGTGATGACCGCGGCCCATGACAACCTGTTTCACTTCAACCCCGGTCAGGATGAAGCCAGCCAGCGGGGTCGGGGCGGCAAACAGGTGCGCACGCTCGCCTCCTACGTACTGGGTTGTGACGACGGAGCCTACGCCCGCCCCGACGGTTGTGACGGCTATCTGGGGGCCGTTTTTCACCCGACGCCGGGCGAGAACAGCGAACCCTTTACCGCCCTGATCGGGATGCGCGCCTTTATCGAGGGCGCGGGGCAACAGCGCGTGGCCCGGCTGGACGACCTGCAGTTTTTCCTGCTCCCGGGCACCGAACTGAACCTGTCCGACCTGTTGAAAGAAGACAAAGCCGGTCGCTATGTGCTCCCGCTGGACCGACTCTACGCCACACTTCGTAGCCAGTTCGGTCACGACAAGATCGAGAAATACGACAAGAAGAAAGCCTACCTCTGCCGTCTGTTCGGCCTGATCCGCGACAGGCAGGATGCGGTCTCGGAGCGCGAGGCGATGAACGCGGCCCGCGCCTTTTCGCGCTTCATGGCCTACAAGCCCATCAAGGGCATCGATGAATTCGTGGCCAACGAAGTGCTGGAGCCGCGCGATCTGGGCGAAGCCATCCGCTCGGTGTCCGCCATGCTCAAGCGCATCCACGGGATGGAAGCCGACGCCCGGCAATTGCGCGAGGCCATCGACCGCCTGCAGCAGGGCCGTAACACCGCCGACGCGTTCATTGAACAGTGGCTGGACTGGCAGAGCCTGCAGTACGGGCTGGCACGCCGGCGTTACAGCGATTGCCAGACCCGCTATCTGAAAGAAAAAGATCGTCAGCAACAGTTACGCGAGCAGATCAAAACCAACCAGCAGGCCATCGAGCTGAGCGAACAGCGCCGCGACGACCTGCAACAGCAGTTGCTCGACCTCAATACCCGCCGTCTGGGCATACCCACGCTGCGTCAGAAGGATCAGCTCGAAAGCGAGCGGAGCACCCAGGAGCAGAACCTGCACCAGGCCGTTCCGAAGTTACTGCAGCAGATCAAACAGCTGGAGACCAATCGCGCCTCGGCCCGACAGCTGCGCGACGGCTTGCGCAAAACCTCCCTGTCACTGGCCGTGCCGGCGCTGGCCGACAAGGCACGACTGGAACGGCTCAAAGCCATCGCCGAGGACGAGCAGACCCTGGATGTGCACGAACTGCTGAACCGGGACTGGATCGACATCAGCCCGCTGGAGAGCAAACTCGACTGGGCCCTGGAGCAACAGCAGCAGCACCGCCAGTTGATCAACGACTGGTTTGGCAAGCCGGAAGAGGGCGCTTCCAACCTGAGAGACCAGTTGGCGCGCGAGTGGGACAAGCGCCAGCAGGCCACCGATCAGGTCCGTTCCCGGCTGGAACGCCTGGAGCGGGAAATGCGGGCCCTGGAGGCGCGGGAAGTGAGTTACCCCGGCTTTGTCCAGCAGGCTCTGAATGAACTGCGCCGGCAATTGCCGGAAGCCGATGTGCGCGTGCTGTGCGATCAGGTCGAGGTGACCGACAGCGACTGGCAGTCGGCCATTGAAGGTTACATGGGCGGTGCCCGTTTCGGTCTGATTGTTGAACCGGAACACGAGGCCGAGGCGATCCGGATTGTCCGCAACCTGTCCGGCCAGGCACAAAAGGCGCGTGTCATCCAGGGTGACAAGGCCCGGCGCGATATCGACAAAACCGGTTCCCTGCCGAGCGATTCGATTGTCGAGGTGATGCAGTTCAGCCACGCCACCGCTGAATATTACATCAAGGCCAGCTACGGCTCGGTTCAGCGCGTGAGCGACTCCCAGGCCCTGCGCGGCACCCGCCGCGGCCTGACCCCGGACTGCCTGGGGTCCGGCAACTACGCCATGTTCCGTTGCGATATTGCCGACAGCGACCTGGTCTTCGGACAGGGCGCGCGCGAACGGGCATTGCGGGCGCGGGTGCAGGAAAGGGACTCATTGACCAAGGAGTGGCAAGCCTGCCAAGGCCTGGCCGATGAAGCCGCACAATTGCTGGCATCGGTAGATGGAATGCACAGTCCCGAGCACGGCGACTCGCTCCAGTCCATGCTCACCGCCCAGCGTCGCCTGCAGACGCTGGAGCAGCAACTGCAGCAACTGGATCTGAGTGAAGGCGACAACCTGGAAGACGAGCTCCAGCAGTTGAAGGCCCGGGGCGAGGAGCAGGCGCAGCAGGCGCGCCAGCTCAACGACGACAAGGCCAACCTTCTGGCCGACCTGAAAAACGTCGACAGTCGCTGTCAGCAACTGGACCGGGATCAGGATCAGACGCTGGCCGTGGTGGATCAGTGCGAACAGGATCTGCAGGGCATCGATGCGCTCTGGCCGGGCTTCGATGTCGAGACGCAGCTGGATGAGATCGACCGGGACCTGCGCTCGACCCAGTACTACGAGCAACAGTTGACCGCCGTACAGGGCGAGCTGAAAACCAGCCTGCACCGGCTGCAGCAGAGCGTGTTGCAGCACAACCAGTTTTGTCGCCAGGCCGATGCCATCGCGCTCGATCTGAATTTTTCCGATGAGTTCGGGCGCGACAACTTTGCCCAGGTGTGCGCGCTCCGCCGACAGTTCGACAGCCTCTACAACCGGGATAAAAACCACATCCTGGCCCAGCGTCACGGCGAATTGCAGTCACTGCGCGAGAGTTTCAACAACGCCTTTGTCACCAATCTGTGCCACTCGATCTACCAGGCCATCAACGACGGCAAGCGGGTGCTGGAAGACCTGAACCGGGAGCTGGAGCATCACCGCTTTGGCGCCGATCGCGAGCGCTTCCGCTTTGACTGGCAGTGGGTACCGGAATTCAAGGAGTACTGGCAGTTCTTCAAGGCCATTATCGACAATCCCGGCCAGGAAGAGGGCGGCACCCTGTTCGATATGAAGCTCGAGCCCAAGCACCAGAAGGTGCGCGAGCGACTGATGTCCATGCTGCTGGATGACGACGAGCAGAAAGCCCTGCGCGAGCTGGAGCGCATTGCCGACTACCGTCACTACCGGCGCTATGAAATTTACAAAGAGCCGGAAGGCAAACAGCCCATTGCGCTGAGCCAGTACGGTACCGGCTCGGGCGGGCAACTGGAAACACCGGCCTACATCATTCGCAGCGCTGCCATTACCTCGGCCTTCCGTTTTGGTGAGGGCAACAGCCACCTGCGTATGGTGCTGGTGGACGAAGCCTTCTCCAAGATGGACGAGCACCGCTCGCGCGAAGTGATCAACTACCTGACCGAAAGCCTCGGGCTGCAGCTGCTGTTCATCATGCCCAGCAGTAAATCCGGCCCTTTCCTGGACCTGATTTCCAATCAGTTTGTGTTCAGCAAATGCGCCACCGCCCAGGCGGTAGGTGAGTTGAACAGTCGGGTGATTCTGGACCGGCAGGAGTGCGATCGCGCGCGCATTCAACAGTTGATGGCCAACCATCGACAGACCATTCGCCAGCAGGCCGAGCTGGATTTCCTTGAGGAAGTTGAAGCCTGATGTCCCAGACCCTGTCCAACGAAAACCTGCAAAACCGGTTCAATCAGCTGCGCAGCAACAAGGCGTTCGAGCTGTTTGTGGTGGGTATCATCATTTTTTCGGCGCTGGTCATCGGCGCCAAGACCTACGATATTCCACCGTTTGTGGCCAACACGATCGTGTTGACCGACTGGTTCATCACCATTTTCTTTCTGATCGAAATCACCATCCGATTCCTGGGCGAACCGAGAAAGCGGGACTTCTTCAAATCCGGTTGGAATGTGTTTGACACCCTGATCGTGCTCGTCAGCCTGATTCCCATCGAAGACAGCGAACTGGCCCTGATCGGGCGACTGGTCCGGGTCTTCCGGGTCCTGAGGATGGTGTCGATCATTCCCGAACTGCGTACGCTGTTGACCTCCCTGCTGCGCGCCATGCCGCAGCTCGGCTACGTGGCCCTGATGATGTTCATCATTTTTTATATCTATGCCGCTATCGGGAGCATGTTCTTTGCCGACGTCAACGAAACCCTGTGGGGCGACATTGCCATCAGTATGCTGACGCTGTTCCGGGTGATGACGTTCGAGGACTGGACCGATGTCATGTACGAAACCATGGAGGTGTACCCGTTCAGTTGGGTGTTCTACGTCACCTTCATCTTTCTGACCGCCTTCGCCTTTCTGAACATGATCATCGGCATTGTGGTCAACGTCCTGGAGGATCAACACCGCCAGGAGCGCCGCGATGAGGGCGAGCCGACCCTGAAGGAGCTGCATCAGGAATTGCGGGAGCTCAAAAGCCTGCTCCGCGAGCGCGTCGACTAACGGTAGGGTGGGCTCCGCCCACCGCTCACCGGTTGTTGCAACTTGCAACAACCAGAGCAGGGCGCTACACTAAAAACCCGTAGGGTGGGCTCCGCCCACCGCCCATTTTCACCTTGCCGGAGGTCCCCATGTCCATCGCTGTCAGACTCGAAGACCGCCTGGTCCAGGAGGCCGCCGCCGAGGCGCGCCTCAACCGGCGCTCAACCCCCAAGCAGATCGAATTCTGGGCCGAAATTGGCCAGCAGGTGGCTGAAAAGCTCAGCCCGCAGGACCTGCTGGCGCTGACCCAGGGCCTGGTCGAATTGGATCTGAAGCGGGTGAATGCCCAACCCCCGAGCACCGATGAGCTCTGGGAGTCTGTGGACGCCGCCCGCCAATCCGGCGAGCTGGGCCAGTCGCTGCAGGCCGACCGGGTGGTCTATCAAGCCAGCGAGGAGCATCCCGGTCACCTGGAGGCACTCTATCCCGACGGCAGTCGCGCGGTGGGTGTGTTCAAAAATGGCCGCTTCTACAAGGTGAACAAACGCACCCATGCCGCCTGAGCATACCCCCGAGCTCTGGCTCCTGGTGGGCGGCAACGGTTCGGGCAAGACCAGCTTTTACGAGCGGTTTCTTGCCCCGACGGGCCTTCCCCTGATCAATGCCGACCGGATCGCCCGCCAGCTCTGGCCCGATGAGCCGGAACAGCACAGCTACGAGGCGGCGATTCTCGCCGAGAAGGAGCGTTTTCGGCTTTTGGAGGAAGGGCAGACCTTCTGCTTTGAAACCGTTTATTCCCATCCCTCCAAGCTCGATTTTGTGGGCAAGGCCAAAGCCGCCGGTTTCGTGATTAAAATGTTTTACTTCCATCTGGCCCAGAGCGAATTGAATCTCGCCCGGGTGGCTTCGCGGGTCAGGGCGGGTGGCCACAAGGTCCCTCCGGATAAAATCGTCGGCCGCCTGCCGCGCACGTTTCAATGGGTCGGGGCGTCGGTGGGGCTGGTAGATGAGCTGCATCTGGTGGACAATTCCAGCGCCGAGCATCCGTATCAACGTCTGGCCTATTGGCGCGGCGGCCGCTGGTGTCTTTTAACCAACACTCCGCCGGAGTGGCTGACACAATTGACCAGAGTTTGATGCAAACGGTTCGGTCGCCAGGAGGGCTAACCCCTTTCCGGGACACGCTGTTATCGCCACGGATGGCGTGTATGCAGACAATGCAGGAGCAATTGTCTGTGAATACATCCCTGTAAGCTCGTCGGCGGGGTCCCTCCCTTCGACGGTCCCGGAAAGAGGTTAGCCCTCCTGGCTTAGTGCCATACGGTTAACTTTTAGCTCCGAAATTTGATTTTGTAACCCCTGATAACTAGGAGATCACGTGGCTTCATTCGACTCTGTCTTATCACGTCTGGAACAACTGCTCGACCGGGTTGAGACCCTGGTGCCCGCCGCGCCCTCGGAAGTGGACTGGAGTGCACAGGCGTATCGCTGGCGGACGGTCAACGGCCGGGGCCACCTTCAGGCAGTGAAGCATCCGCATCGGGTCGAGCTCTCGGCGCTGCAGAACATCGAGCCGCAGAAAGAGGCGATTGTGCGCAACACCCAGCGCCTGGTGGATGGCAAGCCGGCGAATAATGTGTTGCTCACCGGCGCGCGTGGTACCGGTAAATCCACCCTGATCAAGGCGTGCTGGAACCATTTCTCCGATCAGGGGCTGCGTCTGATTGAGGTGGACAAGACCGACCTGGTTCATCTGGGCGATATTCTGGCGCTGATTGAAGATCGGCCCGAGCGGTTTATCATTTTCTGTGATGATCTGTCGTTCGAGGAAGGGGAGCTGGGGTATAAAGCGTTGAAATCGGCATTGGATGGCTCTATTGCGGCACCTTCGTCCAACGTTCTGTTCTACGCCACGTCCAACCGACGCCACCTGCTGCCGCAGACCATGCGGGAGAATCTGGATGTGAGTTACGAGGAGGGTGAGCTTCGCCCCGGGGACAGCGTCGAGGAGAAGGTGTCGCTCTCGGACCGGTTTGGTCTCTGGCTGAGTTTTTATCCGTTCAGTCAGGATGAGTACCTGGCCGCCGCCCAGTATTGGGTCGAGCATTTCGGGGGCGAGTGGAATGATCGGGTCCGGGCTCAGGCGTTGCTCTGGCACCGGACCCGGGGCGCGCGAAGCGGACGGGTGGCCTGGCAATTCGCCCGCGATTTTGTCGACTGAGGTTAATGCACTTTTTACTACAGTTTCATACAAAAGGTTACAGCTTTGCCGCAGGCGCTTTGCTAAAGTGGCGGGATTAAAACCACTAGAGACCCGCTCCATGCTAAAACAGACATTTTCGGCCTGCACATTTGCCACTCTGCTTTTCGCCAGCCATACAGCCCTGGCCACCACGGTGCAGTTTCAGACGGTGATGGGCGATTTTGAAGTCAACCTCTACGATGAAACCACACCCGAGACCGTGGCCAACTTCCTCGCCTATGTTGAAGCCGGGGATTACACCCAGACTTTTATTCATCGCTCGATGCCGGAGTTCATTATCCAGGGCGGGGGGTTTGCCTACGATGAACAGCAGGAAAAAGCGGTAGAGATCGATGACAGGGGCTCTGTGGTCAACGAGCCGGTCTGGTCCAATCGCAAGGGCACCATTGCTATGGCCAAGCTCGGCAGCGATCCCAACAGCGCCACTTCGGAATGGTTTTTCAACCTCAAGGATAATCACGCCAATCTGGATATTCAGAACGGCGGCTTTACGGTGTTTGGCGAGGTGATCGGAGACGGCATGGAAGTAGTCGAAGCGATTGCCGAACTGCCCAGATTCAACCTGGGAGGGGTTTACAAAAACCTGCCGCTTCGCAATTACACCGCTGACGACGCCGAAGCCGAGGAGCCGGTGACGCCCGACCACCTGGTGTCAATTACCGCCATTGTCGTGCTGGATGCCAGCCCCGATACCGCGGCCGATCTCGACCCTGTTCCGAATACTCTGATCGATGAAGCCGGCAAGGACGCCGACAATAGCTCCAGCGGAAGCCTGAGCGGGTGGGTGTTGTTTCTGTTGGCGAGCCTGGGGCTGACCCGCCTGACCCGGTCCCGGCGAGTCTAAAGCAACTCACCGGGACCGACTCCGGGATATTTAGACACTCAGCGAGTCGTAGACCACCACTTTGCGCCACAGGTGGGCATACTCATCTACAAACTTTTTGTGGATGGGGTCCACCTGATAGGCGTCCTGGTCCTCGACCGAATCAAACAGCATCAGTTCAGAAACCTGATAGCTGTTATCCACCACCTCGCGCTTTTCAGTGCTCGCCGGCACACCGATATGCAGGCCTCTGACGGTCTCGATCTGTCGAAGGGTCTGCAGTCCCTCAATCAGCTTGTCCCGGTCTTCCTGCGAGTCGGGATTTTTCAGCCAGAAAAACACGGTGTGGGTCAGCTTGGGGAGCTCCACTTTGCCGGAGGTTTCGCCGTGATGGTCAGCTCGTGCTCCGGGCACCATGGCGGCCGCGCCTAAAGCAGCGGCTCCGGTGATGAATTGCCGACGGTTGGGATGTGATTTCATTATGGTTGGCCTCCTTTGCGAATGCCGGTATCGGTGAGGATGACCACTTCATCCTCGGGTTTTATGGTCAGCGCGGCGTTGCGCGCCGGGTTCAATTGTAATCGTTGTCCGTTGCTCTGGGGTTGAGCGTAGTAAACCCCCATGGCGGTTTCGCCCCGCTCGGCCGCCAGTGCTTCCAGTTTCCAGAAGGGCAGAGCGGATTTAATCCCGTAGTGCTCGGGCGGGCGAAACAGAATTTCGGCGCCGCCTTCGGTAAAGAGATCACCAAAGACCAGCCTCAACTCGGGACGCAGGGCAACCTGGGCCAGGAGGTGGCTGAGAATCAGCGGACTGATGATGGTTTCACTTTGCTGATGGCCAATCAGCACTTCGTTGTCCGGGTCGCTCAGCTCCATGATCAGTTGCGGTCGACGGCTGGCCCGATCCAGAAGTTCCTCGAGCATGGTATGGCCCACGATCACCCGCGCATCGGCCTCTTCGCCGGTACTGGTCCGGTCGCTGCTCAGCAGCAGAATGCTGTCATAGCGCGCCGGATCAATGTCGTGCAGCTCGCCCTCCTGCATAAAATCACTTTCAATATGCTGGCATTGAACCGCCAAGGGGCTGGGATGATAACGCTCAATGGCCCGCTCGCGTTCAACCGGGGGAACGATGGATACCACATCCACCGCAAATCGATACTGGCGATAGCTACCCAGCTCATGCACCAGGGCCGGCACCCGATGATTCCAGCCCAGTAGCAATACACGCTTGTGGTGTTTCTGGCTGGTGAGTGTCTGGCTTTTATCCGTGGACAAGCGCTCAATCGGTGTCAGTCGGTGGCCGGTGGTTTTGACCGGTTCGGTATCTTCCATATCATGGGCGATCATGACGACCTTGTCCTGCTCGCGAACCAGAGTGGAGGAGGGCGGATTCAGGCGTACCTGCCAGCCGCCGCCGCAGGCCTCAAGCATACCGCAGACCAGGGCGTTTGGGCAGCGCATGGCGATGGCACCGAGGGTTTCGCCCTTGAAGTTGTCACCGCTGCGCACGTAGAACTCATTGCCATCCAGCTTCATCAGCAGTTCGTTGTACACTTCCGACAGGCCGGGATGCAGAATGTTCTGGGCCAGCAGGCTGGCAATGGTGGCATCACCGGCGACCACTTCCAGAGGGCCATGATAGGAGCGGTGGGCAATCGAAAGCTTGCGCAGATCCTGGATTTCCGCCACCACGAAGGGCGGCTCAATTTTCTGTCGGCGCGCCTGGGCGTCGATCGACATCAGGGCCTTGATGGTTTCGACATCGGAGCTGACCAGGCTGTTGAACTCCTGGGAGCCGCTGGGGATGATCACCGCCGCCGCGTTGAGGCAGGCCGCCCGATGCAGGGCTTCGGTCTGTAGAGCGCTGCCAGAGCGTAACACCACCTGCCGGGCTTTGGCGCCGATTCCGGGCTCGTTGCGCAGTATCTGGGCATGGCCGGCGGACATGTCCTCGGCCAGTACCACCAGCTTCAGGCGGCTGGTGGCCCGGCCCAGAAGAAAGCGGCGCATGGAGCCCGAGGCGCTGAGCAATTCGCGCACCAGGGGCAGGGTGCGGCTGTTCCAACCGAGAATGACCACATGATTGCGAAACGCCACCGGCGTCATGCCCCGCTCCAGCTCGGTCATCCGGGCGATCAGTGAACGGGTGAGAATGGCCACCAGGGTACCCATGAAGACCACATAGCCGCTGATGGTCAGGATGGTGGAGATCAGGCGGCGCCAGGTGCCCTCGTCATCACCGAGATAGCCCGGGTCGGTCAGGCGCAGGAAGGCCCACCAGACCGCATCGCCGGCATCAGCGCCTTCGCCGGCCGGGTAGACCAAAAGCCCGCCGGCCAGTGATATCAGGCCAATGATGGCGCCCACCACCAGCAGCTGGAATAGGGCGCCCTTGACGAACTGGCGTTCTACAAAAAACTTTGCCCGGTCGATAAACCGCAGTGGCAGCATATAGCATCCTTAATTTCCCTGTTGGCCTTCAGTATACCCGTTTTTACGGTCGGTCCACTCCAACACCATGACGGTCAGGGAGGGCAGCATGGTCAGCGTCACCAGCATGGCACCGATGATACCGGCCATGACAATGACCCCGACGCCCCGGTAGAGCTCGCTACCCGCGCCCGGCAGGAAGACCAGCGGCGCCAGGCCGACGATGGTGGTGATGGTGGAGATCGCGATCGGGCGCAGGCGAGAACTGACCGCCTCGCGCACGGCTTCCACGGGAATCATGGCCTCTTCTTTCAAATTGGAAATGGCCCGGTGGACGATGAGGATCGGGTTGTTGACCACTGTACCCATCAGGATCAGGAAGCCGAGCATGGAGATCATGTCGAACGGCTGACTGAAGCCTCCCAGCCCCAGGGATTCACTGATTCGGCCAAAGAGGTTGAGAAGCGCCAGACCGGCGATGCCGCCCGCGATCCCCAGTGGAATCGTGGTCATGATCAGCAGGGGGTAGCCCCAGTGCGAGAAAATGGCCACCATCAGCAGGTAGACAATGGTCAGCGCCACCAGATAGTTACTGCTGAGCGATTCACGGGTCGCGTCCAACTGGTCTGCGGCACCGGAAATACTGAGATTGACCCCGGCGGGGACCTCACCATTGCTCTGCAGGTAGCCGACAATATCCTCGCGCACCATGCCCACACCGGTCTCCAATGCGACGGAACGGGGCGGGATGATATTGAGAGTGACCGTCCGGCTGCCATCGAGACGGCGGATGCTGCTGGTATCCACCGTTTCGACCAGATCCGCGATGTCCGACAGAGGCAGGGTGGTGTTGCCGGGTACGTACACCGAGATGTTCTTGAGCGTATCCACGCTCGCCCCGGGTCCGCCCTGGTTGTAGAGGTACATGTCGATCTTGTCATCGGCCAGGAAGAACTCGTTCACAAAGGCCCCGTCGGTCAGCGCCGCCACCGTGAAACCGATGTCCTCGGTGGTCATGCCCAGCTCGGCCGCGCGATCCCAGTCGGGCCGCACCTCGAGCAGCGGCTGACCCAGCGACAGGCTGGAGGGGCGGGACTGGATGCGGGGATCGTCGAACACCTCCTCCGCGCGGGCATAGGCTGACCGGGCCACCTTGAACAGGGCCTCGAGGTCGGGCCCCGAAATGTCCAGGTTGACGCTGCGGGTACCGCCGTCATTGCTGCTGATGATGGAACCGCGTGCGGCAAAGGCGCGCATTCCGGGGTAGGTCTCGTACTTGTCGGTCAATGCCTTCATCAGGTCTTCAATGTGCCCGGGATCGACCGATTCGGTGATGATCCGCATGCTTTCGGGAGAAATCCCCAGGTTCACATATTTCATGGCGGGCACTTCGGTCTCGCCGCGCTCATAGGCCTCCGGGTCATCGCCGACAAACTGCATGAAGTACTCCTGCACCTCCATGCCGATTTCTGTCATGGTCTCCAGGTTATAGCCCGGCGGGGCATTCATGGAGGCGAAGGTTTTGGGTTCTTCCCCCTCGGGCAGGTATTCCGCTGGCGGAGTCAGCACCAGAGCGATGGTGCCGCTGACGAGGACCGTGATCAGAATACAGCTGATACGCCGTCGAGGAGTCTCGATCAACCAGTTGATTTTATGGGTAATTCGCTTCTGAAGTGGATGCTCGTCATCGCCTTTACTACTATCCTCATTCTGGAAATTCAGGCGCGCGGCGGCGGTGGGGATGACGGTAATCGCCACCAGCATGGACACCAGAATCGAGGCGGAAATCGCGATCGCCACATCGGAATAGAGCTGGCCCGCTTCTTCGGCGATGAACACCACTGGCAGAAACACCATCACGGTGGTGAGGGTTGAGGCGAGCACCGCCGGCCAGACTTTCTGCACGCCGGCCACCGCCGCCTGCAGTTTCTTGAGTCCGCGCCGGCGCTCCAGCTCGATGCTCTCCAGCACCACGATGCTGTTGTCCAGGGTCATACCGATGGCAAAGGCGATGCCGGCGAGGGAGATGACGTTGATGGTCCGGCCCGCCAACAGCAGGCCGAGAAAGGCGGCAATGGTGCAGATGGGAATACCCACCACGCCCAGGGCCGTGGCGCGAAAGGAACGCAGAAACAGGTACATGACCCCGGTGGCGAGCAGCGCACCGAGAATCAGGTTTTTCCAGACGTTGAAAACCGAAGCCTCAACATACACCACATCGTCGGCGGTCAGCGCCAGCTCCATGCCTTCGGGGTTGAGCAGCTCCTTGTTGATCAGCTCCAGCTCCTCCATCATGGCATCCTTGATCTGGATGACATTGGAGCCACTCTCCCGGCGCACCGACAGGCTCAGGACGGGCTTGGCATTCACGAAGGACCGATCCCGGATCTTGAAGTGATCCAGCTCGACTTCCGCCACATCGGAAAGCCGGATCAGGCTGTCTCCGCGCCGGGTCAGAATCAGATCGCGCAGGTCGTCCAGCTCCTCAAAACGCCCCATGGTCCGCAGCAGGTAGCGGCGCTTGCCGCTCTCCACTTCGCCCCCCGACAGGTCGCGGTTGCGCTCGGCAATGGCGCTGCGCACGTCGCTGAGGGTCAGGTTACGCTCGGCCAGCCGGTCCGGGTTGATCTTTATCTGGATCTGGCGCTCGGCACCGCCACCCACATTCACCTCTGAGACGCCGGCGACACCGGACATGCGCGGACGGACATTGTCTTCGACATAGTCGCGCATCATGTCCATATCCAGATCGCGCGGGTTGCCCTCCAGCGGAGAAATCCGGAAATACATGAAGGAGTTGGCCGAGAAGGAGGTGGCGTAAACCCGGGGCTCGTCCACATTCTCGGGGTAGGAGGGGACCTGGGTCAGGGCGTTGTTCACCCGGATCAGCGTCTCGGTGATATCCACACCAAAAGGAAATTCCAGCTCGATACTGGCCGAGCCGAAACTGGCCGAGCTCTGCATTTCCTCCAGGTAGGGAATGTTGCGCAGGTACTCTTCCTGCTCAATCAGAATCTCTTTCTCAATGTCCTGCGGTGTGGCACCGGGCCAGGTGGTGCGGATGGAGATGGTACGGACTTCCAGGTCGGGAATCATCTGTACCGGGATGCGCTGGGCGGCGATGATCCCCAATACACAGATGATCAGGACGGTAACGGTGACCAGAATACCGTGGCGAACAATGCCGTTGAACATTGCGCTACTCCTTATCGTTATCGTCGTTTGAACCCGACCGCCGCAGCTCAACGGTCTGGCCTTCCTGCAGGGCCTCATTGCCGCGGGTGGCGACTACATCGCCTTCACTCAGGCCGGAGCGGATCTCGACCTGGCCGGAAAAACTCATACCGGTTTTGACCAACTGTTCGCGCACCTGGCTTTCCTCGCCCCATTCGGGCTCGGTCACCACCCAGACGGTGACCCGGCCATCCGGGTACCGGATCAGCGCATCGCGCGGTACCGCCAGACCGGTGTTGTCATTGTCCACCCGGAGTTGACCCGAGGAGGACATGCCGGGTATCAACATGTTTCTGGTCTCTTCGGGAAGCGCGACCCGCAGCAGAAAGGTTCGGGAACCATCGCTACTCAGGGGCACTTTGCGGTGAATTTTCCCGGTGAAGGTCCGGTCGGGATAGGCATCAAAATTCAGCCGGACATCAGACCCACTGTCGACCTGCGGGTAGTAGCGCTGAGGGACCTGAAAGTCGGCGCGCAGTTGCTCGGTCGAAACCAGTTCCAGCATGGTGGTGCCGGGGCTGACCCATTCACCTTCTTCGGTGCTTTTACCGCTGATGGTGCCACTGAAAGGCGCCCGGACCTGATGGCGCTCAAGCTCGGCCTCCAGGCGGCGTAAATCGGCTTGCGCGGCGTCCCGTTCGGCCTCGCTGATCCGGACCTGGGCTTCGAGCCCGCGGATCTCGCTGGCGGCGATGCTTCCTTCGGCCAGAGTCCGGGCCTCGCGCAACTGCCGTTGGCTTTCCGACCACTGCTCCTGCGCCTGAGCCAACTCCGCCCGGGCGCGCGCCAGGTCGACCCTCCGAAGTTCGTCATCCAGCTCCAGAAGCAGGTCACCCGCTTCCACCCGATCACCGATATCCACGTGCAGGTCCCGAACCAGCCCCTCCACTTGAGCGGACAGCCCGGAAATGCGGTTGGCTGTCACCGAGCCGGTCAGCGGCACTTCTTCAACCAGAGGCTGGGGTTTGACTTCAATGGCTTCAACCTGAACGGTATTCTGTGCCCAGACTGGGGCGGTCGCCAGTGCCAGAAGGCACAGAGCCAGAGTTCGGCATGCCAGACTGAAATAAGGGTGAGCGATTTTGGAGCACGTTGGGTTCGGCATGTTGATAAGATTCCGTCTGTTGTGTCGAAGTCGGTTGGGTGTGTCGAAGTCGGCAGATTCCACCGAGCTAGGATACACAGGTGATATTCGACTGCCAATTTGTGGTAAATTCAATGGTACCCGTTTGACGTACGGGAAGCCCCCGATAACCGATCAATACGCGTGTCGCGGGGAGTCGCTTTACGCGCTGGACCCGTTTTCTTTACCCAATTTTACAGTTCGGACGATTTTATGACGGCTCGAATTCCGGCGCTCGCGTTACTCAGCGGGTGCTTTTTTATTCTTTTTCTGACCGGTTGCGCTCAGTGGCGCAGCGCCGAGTCCATGGCCTGGCCGGACAATCTTCCGCCGCGCGAGCGGTTTGAAGCGATGTACTACCTGGACCCGGCCAACCAGAAAGTACAGACCAAAGCACAATACCTGACCTGGGTACGCCGGTTTTATAATGGCTGGAAACTCTACGGCACTGGCTGGAATGATCTGGCACCGGAGGTGCTGTCACAAGTCGAGGACCCTCAGGAGCGGGAACACCTGGAGCGACTGATTCAGGAGCTGGGCTTCAACATTGCGGGTGAATGGTCCAAGGACTCGGACCACAACCGGATCTCCACCCGCCATCTGTCCATCTGGGGCAACGCGTTGCGCGAGGCCATGATTCAGGGAGAGGAGCGGGAGGTGCTGGAGCAGGTTCACCGGGATGTCGACAACTTGCTGGACCGACAGCTGCTGGCCGGCGATATCACCGCCAGCCGCTATTACCCGGAAGATGAGGATGATGTTTTTCGTTGACCGGCCCGGGGCCGGCCTCGGGTCAGGCCGGCACCAATTGCCGATCCAGTTCTTTCAGAACCTCCTGCACATGACTCTGCAGTACGCCGGGTGACTGCTCCAGCAGCATATCCAGATCGCGATCGGTCGCGGGCTTGTCCGGATTCAACTGCACCAGCTTGCGCGCCGCGGCTTCCAGTATCTGGCTGAACACCAGCGGCTCTTCAAACATCGCCTCGGGGTTTTCCCGGCAATAGCGGGTGTAAACGTAGAGTGCTTCCACCACCGCGCTCTTGTAGTAGGCCGGGTGCAGCTGCTGCGTCATCTGATCGATCAACTGAGCAAAACTCTCTTCGCCCGGCGTCATGGAGCTGCGTACCAGTTCGCAGTCCAGTGTCGAGTCCTCACTGTCACGGTCACCAAACTCCAGTACCGGAGCGTGCGCCAGGCTCTGCCAGATTTCCCGCAGAAACTCGTTATCAAATCGTGTCACCAGCCCGCGGGCGAGGCGCCACTCAAACCAGTCCGCATCCAGCGCCTGGGACTTCACTGCATCGCTGATGGCGACACTGTCAGCGTCGGCCTTCTCGAAGGGCGCAATCAAGCTGACATCTTCAGTGAAAATCCGCCGCTGATACGTCAGGATGTCCACCAGTCGGTTCATGACTTCACTGGGCGGCAGGATGCCCAGCTCATCGAGCGAGCAGTATTCCGAACTGGCCAGCCCCTGGCGCAGACACAGCTGCATGAAATTGTGTAAATGAATCGAGCGCAGGCCGTCGAACAGTTCCGGCTGGGTGCGCACCAGTGACCCGATCTGCGCGAGCATCTCCTGCGCCAGGGTACGCTCCACCGGGTCGAGATAGGTGCGCTGAATACCAATCATCAGGTCTTCGTTACTCAGGTTTGCACTGACCACAAACTCGTGTTTCTGATCGCCCAGTACAATAAGCAGGTGGCGCATGGCCAGCACAGCCAGGCTGCCGGCCAGGTCGTCGTGAAAGCGGTTCAGAGCCGCGAAACAGAAACGCACCAGCAGCCAGCGATTGTGTTCACGCGCGCGTTGGTACAGGCTCTCGAGGAACGCCTCCAGGGTAATGTCCTCGCCATTGTGGCCCACCACATCGGACAGATGTTTTTTCTTCAGGTAAGCGATGAGCTCGTGGTAGACGTCGGCTTCCGGCTCCCGATCGAACTGCTCCCACAGCAGCTGTGCCGTTGGCTCCAGGCCCTGCCAGTAGATGGTTTTCAATGGCTCGGAGTTCATGGCCAGTTTATTGAGTTTGACACTGGCGATACTCAGGTGATTCACACGCGAGGCGCGGTAGGCCAGGTTGGCCGAGGCATACCCGACGTGCTCGTGCTCGGTGCGAAGCTGAAGTTGCCGGATGGTGGTAAAGAGTATCTCGGCGTGGGGAATGTGGCAGAGCTCGCGGGTCAGCAGCAGGGTGAACACCGCCACCTCGGAATTGACCCAGTGTTTGCGAATGTGCTCGATCTCGTGGCCGAGGCTGTCGCTGAACCACTGGGCATCGTACAGGCGGTAATCGTCCGACTCGCTCTGCAACCAGGACAGGCACAGATAAACCACGCCATTGATCTCATAGGTCTGCGAACTGCCCAGACTCTGCAGTCGGCGGGAGGGCCGGCCGGTCAGGTTCAGCGCGGTGTTGGCACCCACGTAACTGTAGGCTTTGACCAACTCGGGGGCGGGCAGGGCGGCGAGCGGGCGAATGTCCTGAAAGGTCTCGGCAATGACTCCCTGCTGCGCCAGGTACTTTTTCCCCTCGTCGTTTTCGCACAAGACCACCAGCGCGATCTGGGTTCTGGTATAGCGGGTGGCGCGTCGGCGCAACACCAGCGGGTCAAGGTGGTCCAGCTCCAGCAGGCCTTCATGCAGAATCAGCCCGGTCCAGTAGAGGCTCTGCGCCCAGACCAGCGGCACGTTGTCGTTGGGCACGCGGACTTGTGACCCGGGGCTTTTCTTTTCTGCCGCCACTTTGTCTTCCGGCAGATAATACAGCTCGGGCAGCAACCCGATGCCATCGACGTCCACCATCAATGACTCCAGGCTTTCACGATAGTACTGCGCGGTGACGTCGTTGCCATCGAACACCGCCTGAATGTACAGGTAAGTGAAAAACAGCGGCCATTCAGACTCGACGTGCTCGAAGTTCGCCAGCTCCGAGTGCTCGTAGTAAATGCGCGAGGTTTCCTCCAGCACGGTCTGATGGCCGTCCCAGATGAAACGCTTGCAGCCATAGGCACCGCCCAGCTTGCCGAGAATCTCATCGCGGGTCTGGTTGACCTGCGACTCACGGCTGACCGCAAAGGCGGGGAAACCGATGATACTCAACAGAGCACTGTCCACTTCTTTGGAGACCGATTCGCGGGGCAGCAGGGAGGCGAGGGTCGTGCGGGCCAGTGAGATGGCATCCGCTACCACGTGAATCGTGGCCCGGCAGGGGCCTTTCGGGCCAAAGAGGTTGAAACCATCCAACGCCTGGAGCGCGGCCTTGGCCATGCCGACGGAACTGGCGTTGATTTCGGTTTTGCCGTTGTTGATCTTGTTGCCCCGCTCCCAGATGCCGTAATCGGGCGTGCGGTAGGCGCTGGAGATGTAATAGACCAGGTTCTGGACAAAATCCACTTCACTGAAGGTGGTGACAATACGCAGCCCCGAGGCCGTCATCTGGGCCAGGGTCAGCAGGTACAGCGATGTGGCATCAATCTGCAGGTGACCCCAGGCATCATCGGCGACCACGGTCAGACCGGTAGAGGTGTTGTATTTGGCATGCAGGGCGTCCTTTGGGTCCAGGCTCGCCTTGAAGCGCTCAACCTTGTCCGCCTGGCGCATCATCGACTGCAACAGCCCCCGCATCAACTTGATGGTGGACTGCTCCAGCTGGTCGGCATGCTCCGAGTCGCCGGCGTGGCGAAAGGCCTGCCCCAGGGTCCAGACCGAGATGATCGAGTAGACATTATCCCGCACCCAGGCGTCGGTGTAGTCGCCGTGGTGGTTCACGCTGGTACTGGCGGGCAACAGCCCCGTGACCGGGTGCTGGCGGCTCAGAATCACCTCATCGATTTCCCGATAGAGGCGCCGTAGTAACGATTTGCTTTTCATAGGTGGTTCACTGTCTCGGAAATCAAGTGTCTCGGAAATAAGGGGGTCTTGCCAGAATCAACCCGGGTAGTTAACAATACTCTCAGTTTCTTGTGCCTTACCATTTATCGCTCATCGACGGACAGCGTATTATCCATCATCCAGCCTCTGCATTCACTCTGATGATCACGGCCACTATAAGGCAGCATAAAGCGTACCATCTGTGCTGCCTGGACCGGCTGCCAGTCATTTCGAGGGCGGCCAATCCATGAACAGTGCCGCCAACTCCCCCGACCACCCCGCATCCTCTGGCTCTGGCCCGGCCAGCCTCGACGATCCTTTCTACTATCGGCACAATTTTCGGTGGGTGCTTGATTGGGTGATCACCCGGTACGACGATCTTTTGACAGCTCCGGAGCGGCAATTTGTGACCGATTTCGGGAGGCTGCCCCGCGCCAGCCAGGCGCTGTTGGTGCGCATGGTGATGCGCAAAGGCCAGCTCTTTCGGGCTGACCGGCTCCGCTACCCGGAAATCGGCTCGTCCGAGGCGGCGGCCAGGCCTCTCATTGAGCTCGGCTGGCTCAACGACCACTTCAATCTCACCCTGGAGCAACTGTTTGCGCAGTTTACCTGGCCCGAGCTGAAGATACGGCTGGCCGACGCCCTGCAGGCTCCAGGCCTGTCGCCGCGACTGGGCAAACGGGACTCTCTGGCGCAACTGGCCGTGCATTACCCGCATGCCCGACCGCTATCGGAGTGGGGCATCGAGGGCGCCGGTCTGTACGAACTGACCATCATGCCCCTTGCGAACCGCTTCCGCTGGCTGTTTTTTGGCAATCCCTACCAGGATTGGTCGGAATTTGTCCTGACCGAGCTGGGCCTGTTTCAGTACGAGCCCGTGGTCTTCGATCAGGCGTCCCGCCCGGTCCACACCACCCGTGAACTCCAGACTTACTGGCACCTCCAGCAGTGCCGGGAGCAACTCTACCAGGACGAGCCGCTGGAGGTGGTGGCCGCGCAGATTCCGGCGATCGACTCGACCACCAACCCGCTGCTGATCAGAACCCGCGAGCGACTCTTCTACCGGCTCGGCCGCGAGTGGGAGCGGGCGGGTGAGCTGGAGCGGGCCCTCTGGGCCTACACCGGCTGTCATTACCCCGGCGCTCGCGGGCGGCAGCTGCGTGTGCTGGAGCGCCTGACGCGCTACCCGGAGGCATTCGATCTGGCCCGCGAAGCGGCCCGGAAACCGGAAACCGAGGCCGAAGCCCAGCAATTGAGTCGGCTGCTGCCGCGCCTGCACCGAAAACTGGCGCTGACGCCGCCGGCCACCGCCAAGCCGCCGGAGCCACCGCGCCTGGACCTGGTGCTGCCGCTCTCGGTGCCGGTCGAAGTGGCCGTGCTCTCACAGTTGCAGGAGCCTAAGGGCCCGGTGCATTACGTTGAAAACACGCTGATCACCGGCCTGTTCGGGCTATTGTTCTGGGAGGCCATCTTCGCGCCGCTGACGGGGGCATTTTTCCACCCCTTCCAGCGTGGACCGGCCGACCTGTACTGGCCGGACTTCCATTCCCGGCGGAAATCGCTGTTTGACGAGGGGTTTGAGCGTCTGGCTCGGGGGGAGCATGGAGGAACTATACTACAAAACTACCGGGAGAAGTGGGGTATTCAATCCCCCTTTGTGAATTGGGGCATTCTGTCGGAAACCCTGATCACCCAGGCGCTGGCCTGTATTCCCGCTCACCACCTGATCCTCTGCTTCGAGCGGCTGCTGCGGGACATCAAAGCCAACCGGGCGGGACTGCCGGACCTGATTCAATTCTGGCCGGAGGAAGGGCGCTACCGGATGATTGAAGTCAAAGGGCCCGGGGACCGATTACAGGACAATCAGAAGCGATGGCTGGCGTTTTTCGCCGAACACGGGATGCCCGTCACCGTCGGCTACGTCTCCTGGAGCGATGTGGCAGGCGGTGATGAACCCGGCGGAGCCGACGCATGAGCGAAGGCTATCGCGTCTCTGTGCGTGCCCTGTGCGAATTCACGGCCAAGGCCGGTGATCTGGATCTGCGGTTCACTCCCTCGCCCACGGCCCGTGAAGGCATCGAAGGCCACCAGATGGTCACCCGGCGGCGGGGCGGACACTATCGAGCGGAGCTGCCCCTGAGCGGCGAGTACGAAGAGCTGACCGTGCAGGGCCGGGCCGACGGCTACGACCCGGAGCGCCAGCGGCTCGAGGAGATCAAAACCTTCCGGGGCGATCTGAACCTGATGCCCGCCAACCACCGGGCGCTGCACTGGGCGCAAATCAAGCTCTATGGCTGGCTGCTGTGCCAGCAGGAGGAGCTGGACCGGGTCGAGTTGGCGCTGGTGTACTTTGATATCGTGAAACAGCAGGAAACGCTGATCAGGGAATCCTTTGAATCCAGTGAGTTACAGGCGTTTTTTAAGGCTCATTGCAGGACGTTTCTGGACTGGGCCCGACAGGAAATGGCACACCGCCAGGCGCGTCATTCAGCGGCTGAAACGCTGGCATTCCCCCATGACGACTTCCGGGTCGGCCAGCGCCCCCTGGCCGAAGCCGTTTATCGGGCGGCGGCGAGCGGGCGTTCTCTGCTGGCGGAAGCGCCCACCGGGATCGGCAAAACCCTGGGCACACTCTTCCCCCTGATCAAGGCCTTCCCGGAGCAGAAGCTCGACAGAATCCTGTTTCTCACGGCCAAAACCCCGGGCCGTAAGCTGGCACTGGATGCCCTGGCACAACTCGACATGCCGCCACTGCGAACCCTGGAGCTGATCGCGCGGGAGAAAAGCTGCGAGCACCCGGACAAGGCCTGCCACGGCGACTCCTGCCCGCTGGCCCAGGGCTTTTACGACCGCCTGCCGGCCGCACGGGCGGCCGCGGTCAAAGAGACCACCCTGGATCAGAGCCGCCTGCGGGAGCTGGCCCTGGCGCACGATATCTGTCCCTACTACCTGAGCCAGGAGATGGCCCGCTGGAGCGACGTCATTGTCGGGGACTATAACTACTACTTCGACCAGAGCGCCATGCTCTACGCCCTGAGCACCCAACAGAACTGGCGCACCGCCGTGCTGGTGGATGAGGCCCACAACCTGGTAGAGCGGGCCCGGAGCATGTATTCGGCCGAACTGGACCAGATCCGCTTCCGGGCGATCAAAAAGCAGGCACCGAAGGCGCTGAAAGGCTCCTTCGAGAAGCTCAACCGCGCCTGGAACGCCCTCAACCGGGCCCAGCCGGAAGGGGAGGACTTTGTGATTCAGGTGCAGTTGCCCGAGGAGTGGCTTCAACGCCTCCAATCGGCCACCGGTGCCATCACTGACTATCTGACCGAGCACCCCTTTGCGTTGGACAGCGAGCTGATGCAGTTCTATTTCGATGCGCTTCAGTTTCTGCGTATCGCCGAGCTGTTCGACGAGAAAGCCTTCCTGTGCGATCTGACCTGGCGCCAGCCCAACCGGGGACGAAAGGGCACCCTGATCAATCTGCGCAACCTGATTCCGGCCGGGCCGCTCAGGCCACGGTTTGAGGGCGCCCACAGCACCACACTGTTTTCCGCCACCCTGAAGCCGGCGCAGTACTATATGGATCTGCTGGGTCTGCCCGATGATACCGTGGCCATGCAGATGCCGTCGCCGTTCAAGGCCGAGCAGCTTGAAGTTCACACCAGTCGGCACATTTCCACCCGCTACGCCGACCGCACGGTGTCGCTCGGCCCCATTGCCCAGCTCATCGCCGACCAGTATCGGGAGCAACCGGGCAACTATCTGGCTTTTTTCAGCAGCTATCACTATCTTGAACAGGTACTGGAGCGAATCAGGGCCGACCATCCGGACCTGCCGGTCTGGAGCCAGGATCGGCGCATGTCCGAAAGCGCCCGCCAGGCATTTCTGGACCGATTCAAAGCGGGCGGGGAGGGCATCGGCTTTGCGGTGCTCGGCGGCGCCTTTGGGGAGGGCATCGACTTGCCGGGCGAGCGGCTGATCGGCGCGTTCATCGCCACCCTGGGCCTCCCGCAGCTCAACCCGGTGAATGAAATCCTCAAACGCCGGCTCGATGAGCAGTTCGGCCAGGGCTATGAGTACACCTACCTCTACCCGGGCCTGCGCAAAGTCGTGCAGGCGGCGGGGCGGGTCATCCGCGGCGAGGGCGACCGGGGCGTGGTACATCTGATCGACGATCGTTTTGCGCGCGGACAGGTCAGGCAGTTGTTACCGGAATGGTGGGACATCCACTGACGTCGGGCCTGATGCGACGCATTCTCTCAAGTCGCTTCCTCATGAAGCAGAGAACAGATAGCCAAAAGTTATCGCGATGGTAAGAAAAACAAATTTTCTTAATGGACCATGCCAGGTGTATGGTCTTAACTGTATCGTAAGGATCAATAAACAACCTTGGAATCAAACAGGAGAAAGTAATGGGCGTAAATGATGCCAAGACCGCCGGCAAGTGCCCGGTCATGCACGGTTCCCGGACCAAAATCAGCGACGAGCGCACCGGCAACAGCCACTGGTGGCCGAATCAGCTGAACCTGAACATTCTTCACCAACATGCCCCCAAATCCAATCCGCTGGGTGAAGATTTCGACTATGCCGAAGCCTTCAAGAAGCTCGACCTGGCCGCCGTGAAGAAGGACCTCGAAGCCCTGATGACCGACTCCCAGGACTGGTGGCCGGCCGACTATGGTCACTACGGTCCTTTCTTCATCCGTATGGCCTGGCACAGCGCGGGCACCTATCGTATGGGCGACGGCCGTGGTGGTGCCGGCACCGGCAACCAGCGTTTTGCCCCGGTCAACAGCTGGCCCGATAACGGCAACCTGGACAAGGCCCACCGTCTCCTGTGGCCGATCAAGAAAAAGTACGGCAATAAACTGTCCTGGGCCGACCTCTTCATCCTGACCGGCAACGTCGCACTGGAATCCATGGGCTTCAAGACCTTTGGTTTTGCCGGCGGCCGTGAAGACATCTATCAGCCCGAAGAAGACATTTACTGGGGCGCAGAAGACGAATGGCTGGCCACCAGTGACAAGCCCAACAGCCGTTACTCCGGCGACCGGGAGCTGGAAAATCCGTTGGCTGCTGTGCAGATGGGTCTTATCTACGTCAACCCGGAAGGTCCGGATGGCGAGCCCGACCCGCTGGGTTCCGCACGCGATATCCGCGAGACCTTCAAGCGCATGGCAATGAATGATTACGAGACGGTCGCTCTGACCGCCGGTGGTCACACCTTTGGTAAAACCCACGGTGCCGCCGATCCGGAAAAATATGTCGGCCCGGAACCGGAAGCGGCGCCCATTGAAGAGATGGGCCTGGGCTGGAAAAACAGCTATGGCAAAGGCAAGGGTCGCGACACCATCACCAGCGGCCTGGAAGGCGCCTGGACACCCACGCCGACCAAGTGGGACATGACCTACTTTGACGTTCTGTTCGGCTATGAGTGGGAGCTGACCAAGAGCCCCGCTGGTGCCAACCAGTGGCGCCCGAAAGGGCTGGCGGACAAAGACCACGCGCCGGATCCGGTAGATTCATCCACGCCCGTGGAAATCATGATGTCCACCGCCGATATGGCGATGCGCGAGGACCCGGAGTACCGCAAGATCGCTCAGCACTTCCACAAAAATCCGGAAGAGTTTGCCGATGCGTTCGCCCGCGCCTGGTTCAAACTGACCCACCGCGACATGGGCCCGAAAGTCCGCTACCTCGGCCCGGAAGTGCCGGACGAAGATCTTATCTGGCAGGATCCGGTTCCGCCGGTCGACCACGAGCTGGTCAACAAGCAGGACATCGAGAAGCTCAAGAGCGACATTCTGGCCTCCGGTCTGTCAGTGTCAGAACTGGTGTACACCGCCTGGTCTTCCGCCGCCACCTTCCGCGGCTCGGACATGCGTGGTGGTGCCAATGGCGCCCGCATTCGTCTGGCGCCGCAGAAGGACTGGGAGGTCAACCAGCCCAAGCAGTTGGCCAAAGTCCTGGAGACGCTCGAAGGTATCCAGAAATCCTTCAACGACGCCCAGTCGGGCAACAAGAAGGTATCTCTGGCCGACCTGATCGTGCTCGGCGGCAGCGCCGCCATCGAAAAGGCGGCCAAAGACGCCGGTCACAGCATCGAAGTCCCCTTCGAGCCGGGCCGCACAGACACCACCCAGGAGCTGACGGATGCGGAGTCGTTTGATCCGCTCAATCCCGAAGCCGATGGTTTCCGCAATTATCGCCGGGCCAAGTTTGTGGTGTCGGATGAAGAGATGCTGCTCGACCGGGCGCACCTGTTGGAGCTGAGCGCGCCGCAAATGACCGCGCTGGTAGGCGGCATGCGCGTACTCAATGCCAACTACGAGCAATCGAAGCACGGCGTGTTTACCAAAACACCGGGTAAACTCACCAACGACTTCTTCGTGAACCTGACCGACCTGGACACCGAGTGGAAACCGACCTCGGATGACGCCGACGTGTTCGAAGGCCGCGATCGCAAGAGCGGAGACGTGAAGTGGACCGGCACCCGCGTGGACCTGGTCTTTGGCTCCAACTCGCAGTTGCGCGCTCTGTCTGAAGTCTATGCTCAGGACGACGCGGAAGAGAAGTTTGTAAAAGACTTCGTAGCCGCCTGGACCAAGGTGATGAACGCTGACCGTTTCGATCTGGTCTGATTTCCTCACCACCGTACTGTAAACGGTCCAATAAAAAGGGCGCCCTCACAACCGTGAGGGCGCCCTTTTTTTATGCGCCTCTGTCATGAACGGGTTAATTTCCTCTCTTTGGCGGATTATTCCGCATTCCGTTCATAAAACCGACTCGCATCGTCGGAATCTTGAACACCACACACGATCCCGACTGTTCCAGGCTCCCGACACTTGTTGTTTTATCTGCCAACAATAGCCTTTCCATCAAGTTACGGCAAAAACTGATGGTGCATTGTGGTGATGTCGACGGGTTGCGCTGCGCATTTTTTCGCATCCAAAAATCATGCGCCGGTCAGGCTGTCATTAAAATTTACAACTGGAGAGAGAAGGGTAGAGCATTAACCCTATCTTTTTGAAATATAAGGGAATATTTTTCGGGCATGAGATTTGCTAAGACAAAAATATACTGATGCTGGTGATCGGTAACGATCTAAAAGTGCAGTATGTTTACAACCAATGTAGCCACTAACGAACACTTGGGGTAAAAGGAAATGAAACATCTCATCCGTACAATTTTGACGGGCTTACCAGTTATGCTGGTACCGGGAATGGTATTGGCCGACTCGATCGATCCCGCCAGTTATTCTGACTCTCTTGATGTGGGAGAAAGCGTTACCGTCCGAAAAACCGTCACCGTGACTGAGGAAGCAACCTCGTCTGTCGTCGACGTCATGTTCGTGTTCGATATAACGGGCAGCATGGGGGGCGAAATTTCGGCCGCCAAGAGTTCGGCGAATGACATTTTGAGCTCCCTGGGAGGCCTGGGTAACCTCCAGTCCGGCAGTGGCTGGTATGGCGACCCGCTCCATGATGGGACTCACGTCGATCTGAACGCCACCAATACCGGGGACAGCTCCGGCATCAACGATATGTGGGACAGTGGAAGCTGTACAGTTGCTGGGGCAAGTGGGGGTTGTGGCGGTGATTTTCCGGAAGTGGGCTATGCCGCCCTCTACGAGACCGCTACCGAGACCAGCTGGCGACCCGGATCCAACCGCTTCATCGTCACCTTCGGGGACGCCAGCTTTAAAACCGGACCCGACGGGACTGACAACGCAAGCTCCGTACAGACAGCCCTGACCGACAACAATGTCAACCTTCTGGGCATCAGTTACGATAGCGCTTTCACCACCTCCCTGGAGGGTATTGGTGGAACCGCGTTCGCCGCGGGCTCTACCACTGACCTGGTGGGCGCCATTTCCTCCCTGGTAACCGGTAGTCTCTTCGATTATTCGGAAGTGACCGTCGATGATCTGGGGGCGGGGATGCCAGGTGTCGGTGTCTCGGTGGCTTGTGTGAGCGCCGATATTGGCACCTGCTCCGGTGACACTGCGACCGGTGTCTACGACCGGACAACTGAGCGAACTTTCGAATTTGATGTTACCTTCACTGGCATGGCCGAGGGCACACACAGTTTCGACACTCATGCCCTGGTTGACGGAGGCATTGTCGCCACGGAAGCGGATCGCTTTATTGTGGGAGAGGGCAGCGTATCCGTGCCCGAACCTTCGTCGGTCGCTCTGCTCGGCACCGCTCTGTTAAGCCTGGTCGGCTTTCGCCGCCGCAAATGTCGTCGGTCCTGAAGCTGACCGATATCTGACATATCCTGTGCCCGGCTGATATGTGCCGGGTAATTTGGAAATGCGAGAAGCGGGCCTCCGGGCCCGCTTGTTCAATTTGTCCGGCGAACGTGCTTTAATAAAGCGAATAATTCGTTGCGAGGGCCTGCACTGTGATCGCGAGATACACTGGAATCCATAAAGCCGGGAAGGGCTTTACTTGTATTTTCTTTCTTCTGGCATTTTGCGGCGCCTGCGTTGCCACCGCCGCCCCGATCGAGCTGGTGCCAGACGATCAACCCTTTACCGATCTTCAACACCCCACTGTCAACAAGGCAAGTTCATCACGCCCTGAACCTATTGTCAGCCTTAGAGGGAACCCGGACGTCAGGTTCATTGCCGCCATCAATCGTCGGTTCAAACAAAAGGACTATGACGGCGTTATCAGCCGATCCAGACAGTTTCTGGAAAAGCATCCCCGGTCCGGCCTGGCCCACGAGATAATCGGCACGGCCGAGTTTCTGCAAGGCAACGAGGCGCAAGCACTCGAAGCGCTCTCGACAGCCACTGAACTGGAAAGCGACCAGAGCGGCCCCTGGACCAAGCTGGGCGTCATTCAGATGGAAGCGGGTGAGATCGAAACCGCGAAGGTGTCGCTGGAAAAGGCCGTTGCAATCAATCCGAATGACCACTTCGCCCACCAGAGGCTGGGCTTGCTCTACGAATTCAAAAACGAACCTGCCCGCGCTATCAGCCACCTCGAAAAGGGACTAAAGGGTACGCCCATCGATTACCTGGGCGTTTCGGTCAACCTGGCAAGGCTGTACGGCGCGACCGGTCAACACAACCGGGCCGTCGAAGTACTGGAACCCCGCCTGCCAATGGAGGCCTCGGCACCGAGGGCCCACCTGATACTCGCGACGGCCTATCTCGAGCTGGAGCAGTTTGAAAAGGCTTACCAGCGCTTTGAACAAGCTGAGAGTCTGGACCCGGAATTGAGGGAGGCACGGCTGGGAATGGCGATCAGCCAGCGCCTGACCGGCAATCCGGATCGGTCTCTGGCGTTGCTCGAGCCGCTTGTATCCCGCCACCCGGAGTGGGACAAGGCACTGGCGGAAAAAGCGAAAGCGCTGCTCGCCCTTGATCGGGTCGAGCAGGCCGAATCGACGTTCAATGACTACATCAAGGCCGGCGGTGACCGCCGCTATGCGCTCAAACGCCGAGCTCGCTACCATCTCGATAATGATCAGCCCGATAAAGCCAGGGCTCTATACCGGGATCTGGTCGAGCGGGAATTGGCCGATGCGAACGTCTACGCGGAACTGTCTGAATTATTTATGGCGGAGAAAGCTTACAAGGAAGGGGAAGCGGCTCTCCGGCAGGGGCTTGAACAGATGCCGGAGAGTGTTTATCTGAGGTTGCGTCTGGGCAGCTACCTCGCCGCACTGACTCGTTACGATGAGGCCATCCCCGAGCTGGAGCGCGCGCACAAGTTGGCGCCTGAAAACCCCACCGTATTGAGAACCTTGAGCCTGGCCCAGTCACGTATCGGCGATACGGGAGCGGCCGCCACCTCGGCGGGCGAGCTGCACGAGCGGGTAGCGAATAACGACACCGCCATTTTTTATGCGTCGCGACTCCAGGCCGATGGTCAGGATCAAAAAGCCATTGAGCTTTACCGTCGGGTACTGGAAGACGTATCCGACAACGCCCTCGTTCTGAATAATCTCGCCACATTGCTGGCCGACGCGGGAGACCTTCAGGAAGCGGAGCGACTGGCGCGGAAGGCCAACTCACTGGTCTCGGACAACCCCCAATTGATGGATACGCTGGGTTCGATCCTGCGTCAACGGGGGCGTCACGAAGAGGCCACCAGGCTGCTGGAGCGGGCTGCGAGCCTCGCTCCTTGACCCATCATGAAACCGGACCAACGCCTGCATAACGCACACCGGACAATAATGCCATGTCCCGTTTCCAGGTCGACAGATCCTCGGGGTTGAACTGACTCAGCGAGTCGTGACCACAGGCTCGGGCCATGACCTGCATCAGGTCCACCGAGGCCTCCAGGAAGTTCCTGAGCCGCTCGGCGGACTGATCAACATTGAGCCGTTTGCGCAGATCTTCCCGCTGAGTGGCCACGCCCGCCGGGCAATTGTTGGTGTTGCAGATTCTGGCACCGACACAGCCGACCGCCTGGATCGCGCTGTTGGCCAACGCGATGCCATCCGCCCCCAACGCCAGTGCTTTGACAAAATCCACCGGGACTCGCAGCCCGCCGGTCACAATGAGCGTTACCCGCCCGCTCGCTTTCTGTTCGTCCAGGTACCGGCGGGCGCGGGCAAGGGCGGGGATTGTGGGCACACTGATATGGTCCCGGAACATTGCCGGCGCGGCGCCGGTGCCGCCGCCGCGACCGTCGAGAATCAGATAGTCGGCCCCGGCATCCAGAGCGAACTGGATATCCCGCTCAATGTGATTGGCACTGAGCTTGAACCCGACCGGAACGCCACCGGATATCTCACGGACACGGTCGGCGAAGTGTCTGAAGTCAGCCGCGCTGGACAGATCCTTGAAAGTTGGCGGAGAAGTGGAGGGTTTCCCTTCCTCTATGTGTCTGACCTGCGCGATTTTGGCGGTCGTTTTATTGCCGGGAAGGTGCCCGCCAGTGCCGGTTTTTGCACCCTGGCCGCCTTTGAAATGAAAGGCCTGAATGTCTTCCAGCAGCTTTTCATCGTAGCCGAACCGGGCGCTCGCCAGCTCGTAAAAGTAACGGCTGTTCTCGGCTTTCTCCTCAGGCAGCATGCCGCCTTCACCCGAACAGATGCCGGTACCCGCAAGCTCCGCGCCCCGGGCGAGTGCGATCTTGGCCTCCTCCGACAGGGCGCCAAAGCTCATATCGGACACAAACAGCGGCATTTTCAGAGTCAGGGGCTTTTTCGCCTCGGGCCCGATCACCAGCTCGGTATCCACTTCGGCATCTTCCATCAGGGGTTTGGTCGCCATCTGCGCCGCCATCAGCTGCAGATCGTCCCAGTGCGGCAGGTCCTTGCGCGGCACGCCCATCGCGACGGTAGGGCCGTGCGGTCCCACGCTTTTCAGCCCGTCTTTGGCCAGCTGATGAATGAACTCCACCGTCGGCTCTTCCGGCGTCGCCTTGGGGCTGGGGGCAGAGCTGCCTGGGTCCTTTTTCGCACCGGATTCGCTCTTACTCTCCTTACTCTCCTCGGCAGGAGCTTCCTTGCCCACGTCGTCATTACTGAAGTTTTTGTGGGTGCCATCACAGAAGGGCGCATCGCCAGTCTGTTTACACTGGCAGAGCACCGCATCCCCGTCTTTTTCGGCCTTGAACATCTTGGGTTTGATCCCGGTGCCGGCATGAGAGCCGTCGCAAAAGGGTTGATCCGACGACCGGCCACACATGCAAAAGGCGTATTCCTCACCTTTTTCAAGATTGACTTTGGTCGGCTTGTTATTCGCGATAATGGGCTGACTCATATTGGCTCCTCAGGGTGAGTGGGCAGGGTAGGGCCGCGGAATCCCTACAATCCTAAGCGTACGTCCTCTGACGAATCACGGATTAGTTGGGCACAAGCGGGGTCGCGAACCGGGTCGCAGACACAATGGCACTTACGACAGTATAGCGAGCTTCAGAGCGAGTAAAAGGGAAGGGGCTGACGCCATGCGTACGTCTTAACGTTAATTTACGTGTTCGGCATTGGGCGGCCATTGTCGCGCACAGCCATTAGCCTGCTTGGCAGCTGGCCGGGTTGCAAGGCGTTGAATTTAGTCCGAAGATGAACAAACAGGAGGTTATTATGAGCAAAGACAACATCATCCACGACCCGGATAATCGGCGTTTCATCATCCCCCTCGGTGGCGATACCCCTGCGGAGCTCAATTACGCCATCCACGAGGACCCATCAGGCGACCCGGGCCGAACCCTCGTTGATTTTACGCGCACCTACGTGCCTCCCGAGCATCGCAACAAAGGGTTGGCTGAACAACTGGTTCGTCGTGGGATCGCCTGGGCTAGAGATCAGGGCTGGGCAATGGAAGCCAGTTGCTCCTATGCGGCCAAGTTCCTGGCAGGGCGAAACCAGTAGGATCGAGTTATAAAAGAGCAGCGGCCGGCGGAACCCGTTAGCGACTTAATATTGATCGCTTTTGAGGCGTCGTGCCAAGGCATCCGCAGGAACGGCTGGACTGAACCAGAAGCCCTGGCCCCAGCCTCTGCCGTTAGAGCCTTGAAGCAACAACTGACGCTGCGCATCGGTTTCAATACCCTCGGCCACCGTCTGCAGCTGAAGCTTGTCCGCCATTTGCTGGATAACAGCCACCAGTGCGGCGCCCTTGCTGGCCGGTCGCCCCAGCTCACTAACAAAACTGCGGTCGATCTTGAGCGTCTGGATCGACAGATGTTGCAGTCGGCTCAGTGAGGAATAGCCTGTACCGAAGTCGTCGATGGCCAGTTGAAAACCCTGTTCATGCAGTGCCTTCAACAAGCCTTCGATGGCGGCCGGGTCGGCCATCAGAGCATTTTCGGTAACTTCCAGGTGGATCCGGGAAGGGTGGATGTAGGGTTCAACCAGAGCGGCAAACCGCTCGGCGTTCCCGTCGGGGTAGAGCTGGTTGATACTGAGGTTGACCGCCATGGCCAAGTCGAATCCCTGACCGTCCCAGCGTTGCAACTGTTGGGCGGCGGTTTCCAGCACCCAGTCGCCCAAGGGGTTGATCAACCCTATTTCTTCTACCAGCGGCATAAAGGCGCCCGGCATCAGAATCTCGCCGTCTTCCTGAGGCCAGCGGATCAGGGCCTCGGTCGCCATGATTCGACAAGAATCGAGTTCGAAAATCGGCTGGTAGTGCAATTCGAACTCTTCCCGTTCCAGAGCCTGGCGCAGCCGGGTTTCCAGTGAAAAACGCTGTTGGCGACTGGTGGAAATTTCCTCGCAAAACAAATGGCTGTGTCCGCCGCCCCGCCTTTTGGCTTCGTACATCGCCTTGTCGGCATTTTCGATCAGCAGGGTGGGGTCCAGGCCATGGTCTGGAAAGAGGCTGATACCCACGCTGGCGTTCAGGCGATGTGTATAACCGCCCGCCATCAGGGGCTCACTCAAGTGAGCTACGATCCTTGCCGCCAAATGGTGGGCAATGTCTGCAAGCGTCGCCGAATCATGGGGTAAATCGTGGCGGGGCGCGTCTACGGCCACCACCAGAAATTCATCGCCCCCTTGCCGAACCACCAGATCACAGTCACGTACGGTGGCTTGCAGACGTTGGCCCAGCTGTTTCAGCACCTGATCGCCCACCTCGTGTCCCAGGGCATCGTTAATTAACTTGAAGCCGTCCAGATCGATAAACAGAATGGCGCCGGCCTGCCGGCTCGATTCGGGCTCCTCCAGTATGCCTTTCAGGAAGTGGATCAGATGACGGCGGTTGGGCAAACCGGTCAGTGCGTCGGTATAAGCAAGGTAATGGATTTCAACTGCCTGCTGTTGGCGTTCCTTATGGCTGCGCAGAGCGTTCAGCCCAAATACGAGATTGTCGGCGAGGCGCTTGAGCAACTGGCATTCCTTTTCACCAAAGTGGTGCACCGTATCGGAGTAGATCACCAAACAGCCCGGAGATCCATTCTCGCTTTTCAGGGGCAGTAGGATCATGGCGGCAAGATCATGCGTTAGAGCCTGCTCGTCAATGGGAGAAAAGGGCAGATTGGCGGCAATATCGCTGACGATATGGGTCCTGCCCGATCGAATGGTATGCACCAGTCCGGCAGCACTTTGGGGGTCCTCTGCCCAGTGCCGTTGCAGCTCCGACACGAAGGCGGACGCCCGGCCGGCGAAGGCACTGATATTTAGGCCTGCTTTTTCGTCGCCGAAACCGACCCATGCCAAGCGGTAGCCTTCCTGGTCGACAATGGCACTGCACAGGGAGCTCAACAACTCGTCCTCGGTTTTTGAACGCACGACGATACTGTCGCAGGCGTTCAGGGTCCGAAGGGCGCTGACCACCCTGACCAGCTGTTGCCTGGCGAGGTCCTGCTCGCGCGACAGGGACCGTAACCGGAACAGGTTATGGATGCGACCCTTTAACTCCTCCTGGCTGGAGGGAATCCTGAGAATATCATCAACCGTTCGACCCAGTTCAGCGGCGACCTGAAGGTGGAGCCTGCCCTGGCCTTCAGTCACCAGCAGGACTGGCAGCACCACAGGGGAAACACGACGCCGCAGCTCGCGAATCTGCTCCCGCCTGTGCTTCAAAGTGATGACATCGACCACCAGCAACTTGATGTCCGAATGAGTCAATTGCCCGGTAAAGCCAACAAACTCCCGATACAATTGAAACTCTCCGGATAACATCTGTTCGAGCAAATGGCTATTGGCACTGTTTGACAGCGAAACGGCGATGCGCGGAAGTTTTTTCTTCACTAGAGTAGCACCTGTCACATGGCATCCTCGTTGTTGGGACGGGTGAGCTCCGGAATGCCTCCCAAAAGCCCACGAAGCCCGCGAAAGGGCGGGCCGATTTTTAGTCCCTCCGGTGTGATTTCAAACTCGCGCAGCGTCCGCTCGAAACTGCCGGCCCGTTTTTTGAGCACACCGATGGATTTGCGCAACTCGCCATCCAGCTCGACATAGCGCAGCATGATGACATTGTCGGCAATGTAACTGATGCCGTGCTCGGTAATCCGGGTCTGGTTTCCAGCGATGGAGAAGACCTCATTGACATGTACCACTGTGACTCCCATGTTGACCAGATAGCGGCACAGAGCATGAATGCGCTCCTTCACGTTATCGCCGTGAACCGACTGCTCGTATCCGGACAGGCTGTCGATCATCACCATGGAGGTGCCGCGCTCTTCAACTTCTACCCGGGCACCGGCAGCAAATTGGTCGGGGTTGTAGAGCAAGGGTTCGACCGATTCGAACTTCAGGTTGCCTTCATTGACCATTGCTTCCGCAGGCAGGCCGACCTGACGGCAACGGGTAAAAAAGGTCGAAGCTCCTTCATCGAAGGAATAGATCACCGAGCGTTCGTTGCCCTTGGCGGCTGCGCTCATAAGCTGGGCACCAAGCGTCGTCTTGCCCACCCCGGATGGCCCCGAGAGCAGGGTCACCGTACCGCGCTCAATCCCCCCGTGGGTGAGGGCATCGAATTCCGCCAGGCCGGAAGTCAGAGGGGTATGCTCGACCTGGCGACGGTGGTTATCCGGTAGCAGGCGCGGGTAGAGCGTTACGCCGCCTGGACCAAGGTTAAAATAGTGCGCCCCGTCCGCAAAGGAGGAGCCGCGAAACTTGGTAATCCGGCACTGTCGTCCACTTTCGGTGTGATCCAGGGAAATGATTCCGTCACTCAGGAAAGGAAGGGTATGGTCCTCCTCGCTGGGGGCTTGCTCGGAAGTGAACATCACGGTGGCACCCCCGGCGGTGAGTTTGCGCAACAACGCCAGCACCTGTCGGCGGAATTGAAAAGTGTCGGGCGACAGACACTGCATCTGGCTGAGGGAGTCAATCAGTATGCGTTGCGGCCGAAGTTTTTCCACATGGTCCAGGATGCGATCGTGGGTGGAATTGCCCTCTACATCCCAGCTTTCCAACAGGGTGTAGGTACTGCTGTCGTCCCCCAGCGAAAGATCCAGTACAGCGACGCCGTCCATTGATAGACCACTGTAATCAGCGTTTTGGCGTAGCTGTTCTTCGGACTCTCCCAGGGTAATAAACAGGCTGTCTTCAGGGGGGCCATTGATCAGAAAGTGCAGGCCAAGGGTGGTTTTACCCGAACCGGGACCACCCCGAATCAAGTAGGCTCTTCGAGGTATCACCCCCCCATGAAGAATTTCGTCAAACCCGTGAACGCCTGTCAGGATTCGGCCGGCTAGGTCATCTGCCATGGTCTCTTCCCCCCTCAAGGTGCCATCTGTGTACCTCTTGTCAAACGAAGCGCCCCCGTTCCGTGATATGCTTCGCACTAGTCGTGCGGTCATGGATCACCCACAAATAACCCTCCCAACCTTTCCAGAAGGCTGAGATCGGTTATTACCGGTGCTTATTTACCTGTCACGACTACCTCTAGGGTGCGAACATTAACACCAAGGAGAGTGATCATCAACACTGAAGTGCTAGGCGCCCCACCAGCACACCCGTGGATTCGAACCGTGGGCGTGGGCACTATCGCGCTTCCTGGAGCAAGTAATGACAATGAACAATGGCGGTGAACCGACAATCGCCCAGCAAGCTACCCACTCAGAGCAGTTAGCCCTACTGAAAAGAGAGTTCCCCCGGCGGCTCAAGCAGGCCATAGGGAGCCGCTCCATTCACGCCTTCGCTAAATCCTGTGGCATGAGCGACAGCCTGATCAGAAAGTATCTTTCCGGCTCGCTCCCCGGCCTGGACAAGGCGTTGATTATGGCTATAGAAAGCGGAGTCAGCCTGGAGTGGTTGACCGGCGGCGAGCTGCTCCCAGTTGGTACAGAGTCTGGCATTGGTGGTTCGGTTGATATGGACCTGATGGAGGGGGTCATCGCAACCACCCGACAAAATTTCCTGGAACGAGATATCAAGCTGCCCCCGGAAGAAGAGGCCAAAGTCATCCGGTTGATCTATGAACTGAAAACGGGGAGCGAGGATCCGGAACAGGTGCGCAAGGCCATTAACGTGCATGGCGCGGAATTGCCGACTGGGGCAGGATTTATTTCCGATGATCTTCGCACAGAGTCCTGACCGACGGCGGCCGTTACTGGCGCGTCGTTCTATTCGATATCGATGAGGCGGCGTTCGTCACAGAACAGGATTTTACAGCCTAAAGGCGGCTTGATACACCTCTCCGGCCGACATTGAACGCTCTGCTAGTTACGGAAAATGTGCTGGCTCATCACTTGCTCACTGGGGACTCCCTGAACCGTCTGCAAACGACCCTCGGAGTCCTTGAACAATACGGCTGGGGTCGCCTGTATGCCGTTGGTGCGCATAAACTGTGTGTTTTCCTCCACTTGACCCAGCACCTCCTCTGGCAAGTCCTGTTCTGGGGTGACGCCCCCGTCTTTCACCGTGCGCTGATGTTGCGCCAAGGCTTCGGCCGGATCATCCGCGGCCAAAATGGTGGCGGCCTTGGGTAGACTGTCCGGGCGGAGCATGCCTACCATGATGTGGCGCAGTTGAACCCCTCCGCGCTCCAGGTAGGGCTGGGCCTGTTCCCAGAACATTGCACAGTAGGGGCAGTTGGGGTCCATAAATGCATAAACAACGACCTCGGCGTCGGCATCGCCCTCGGCGATCCAGTGTGTGGCTTCAAGGTCTTCCCACTCAATACCGCTGCTACTCGCGCTGTTCAGCCTATCTTGAGCGACTCGTTCGCCCTTGTTATTGATGAGCGTGCCCACGACCACGTGCTGGCCATCCTGAGTAAGGTACATCTCCACCGGTTGCCCGTTGTAACGACCAATGTAGCCGGTAAGACCACCGGGGCCGGGAAAGCTTTCACCAATGTTGACGCCATCCAGTTCAAGCTGCTTGAGTGGAGCGGCCAAGCGTTGCCCCGCTCCGGAACCATCTTCGTCCTGGACTCTGCTGGTGGAGGATTCATCGCTGCAGGCACTGGCTGCCAACAGGGCGGTTGCCAGAACGGAAAGTGTCAGATTCTTTGTCATGGTAGTGCCTATGGTTTGATTGATTGGAGATTGCTTTTCAGTGATGCTGAAAACAAGGCGCCGAAGTGGGTGTCCACCAGTTCGCCGTTGGCATTGAAAAAGTAAGTGGAGGGCAAACCGTTGGCTCCCAATTGCCGCATGGTGCTAGAGCTCCGGTCAAGCAGAACGTTACCCAAAGCCAGCTGCTCTTCTTCAAGGTATTGATTGATAGTATGCGGGCCTTCCCCCTGATTGATAAAGATAAAGGCAATACCGTCTTCAGACTGCTGAGCCTCGGCCAGCACCGGCATCTCGCGCCGGCAGGGCGGGCACCAGGTGGCCCACAGATTGACGACCATGGGACGCCCTTCGAACTGCTCCAGGGGGACTTCCTCCCCATCCAGTGCCGTTAACGTCAAGGCCGGCAGATTGGCTTGAGAGGCGTACATCACGCCGATAATACCCGCCGTTGCCGCCCAGGTTCCGGCTCCGGCGGCGAAGGCAATGCCCAGAGGCGCTCTTAAAGCCGCCCGCCGCCAGGCGTAGAAAATGCCCACAGCGATGGCGACGACAAGCCCGGCTGGAAGAGAGAAACCGCCATCCCGGATATCCAGCATGCTCCAGGGTTGTTCAAGGTAGTCGCCAAAATACAGCAGCACAAATCCTACCCGCGCACCCAGGATGCCCAGAAACAGCATATTGCTAAGCGCCGGTTCCACGGACACCTCCCGCCGCCGGCCCGAGAGCCACCCGACGAGTAACGCGGTAAAGAACGCCAGCATCAACAGAACAACGTTCAATGAAAGGGCAAAGGGCCCGGCAGACAGTGACACAGACTGACTCCTATGATTACGAATGAGTGGGCGGTGATCACAACCACAATAGCTGTTTTCGGGGACTTAGGATGATCACCTGGAATTAAGGTAAGGTTAACAGTGCCTTAATCGGCTGGCCGCATTATGCCCTCAGGAGGACAATAGCGTGCATATATTGATAGTGGAAGATGACAGACTGGTCGGCGACGGCCTTCAATGCGGCCTGGAAGCACTGGGGCAGACGGCCGATTGGGTCCAATCCGCCGGGGCCGCCGAGTCGGCATTGGACCTGGCCGCTTTTGATGCCGTCGTACTGGATCTGGGCCTGCCTGATGAGGACGGGTTGACGGCTCTGGGACGCTGGCGCCGGCAGGGAAAGGATGTGCCCGTATTGGTACTGACCGCCCGGGATGCCGTGCCTGAGCGTATTCAGGGTTTGAACAAGGGAGCCGACGACTACCTGACAAAGCCCTTTGACCTGGAGGAGCTGGTCGCTCGTTTACACTCCCTGGTGCGCCGCGCCAGTGGGCGAAGCAGCAATGTCATGCGTTACGGTGCTCTGGTATTTGACCCTACAACGCTGGAAGTAACGCTCGAAGACCGGCCAATCTCTTTGTCGCGGCGGGAGCTGGCGGTGTTGGAAGCCTTGATGAAGCAGCCCGGGCGGGTGCTTTCTTCAGAGCAGCTTCAAAACTTTCTGTATGGCTGGAGCGAGGGAGTCGAGAGCAATGCAGTGGCCGTTCACGTGCACAACCTGCGCGGCAAACTTGGCGGTAATCTCATTGAAACCGTTAGAGGCCTGGGCTACCGGCTGAAGGAGTCCTCGTAATGATTCTGAGGTGGAGCCTACGTTGGCGCCTGATGGCGGTCATTTGCCTGTCCTTGGCTGGCCTTTGGCTGTTACTGGCTCCCTGGATGCTGTTCAGCGTCAAGGCGGAGATGGAGAGAACACTGGATGATCGCCTCGCGGCCTCGGCTCGCATGGTGGCGTCCCTGGTCAACCGACACGAGCTACCCACAAGTGGCGATCCCGGGGCCGCCACGCCCGGGGCCGACGCCCAGTCACTCGCCCCTTCACCGCAGGCGAGTCAAATGCTGGACAAAGCCATCGCCAACCCCGAGTTTCCAGCCAGCCTGGCATGCCGCGTCAGTACACGCCGGGGCGAGATACTCGCCCAGTCGCAAGATGCTCCGACGCAGGCGCTGGATAACAGCGCTGAGGGTTATAGCAACCGTGAGGTAGATGGTCAGCGTTGGCGGGTCTACACGGCCACAATAGACGGGTTGCGCATCACCACGGCGGACCGATTGAGTACCCGTGATGAGTTGATGACGTCCGTCATCGTCGCCGCTGTGGTCCCGTTCATAGCGGCACTGGCTGGCACGTTGGTACTGGTCGGCTTTGGTATCGAACGCAGCCTGCGGCCGCTGCAAAAACTCAGCCACTCCGTGGCCGGACGCTCGGTGGACAGTGCCGAGCCGCTACAGTGGCGCGGCGGGCCGACCGAAGTTGAGCCACTGGTAGACGAGATCAACCGGCTGATGATACGCGTTCAGCAGGCCATGCGTCGCGAGCGGCGTTTTACCGGCGATGCGGCGCACGAACTCAGAACGCCGCTGACCGCCATAAAAACGCAACTGCATGTGGCCCGGTTGACGCCAGGCGAACCGGCTGAGCGCGCCCTGCAGCAAGCAGAACGGGCCGTCGACAAGCTTCAGTCTACCCTGGAGCAGTTGCTTCTGCTGGCTCGTCTGGACGGCAACGCTGCTTTCGAGGACGTTGGCTGCACAACGGCGGATGAAATCAGCTCCGACGCCATACGGGACGTAACGGCCAGGGCCCGCGCAAACGATGTCCACGTCAAGTACCAAACCCACTGCGCCGAGGAAGTGGCCGTGCCGGCCGCGCTGGCGGTGACGGCCCTGCGCAACCTTCTGGAGAATGCAGTGCGCTTTTCCCCCGAGGGCGAGACCGTGCTGATGACCACGGAGACCGAGGGCCAGTACTGTGTGTGGACGGTGCTAGACAAGGGGCCCGGGGTTGCCCAAGACAAGCTCAGCGAATTGACGCAGCGCTTTGTGCACCTGGAACCCAACGGCAACGGTCTGGGATTGGCAATTGTAGAGACCATTGCCCGTCGTTTTGGCGGCTCGTTGGAGCTGACGAATACGGCCGAAGGGTTGCAGGCAACGTTGCGACTGCCCCTGAAGGACGCGACGTGAATTCTCGCCTTTACAGCGTACTCCTTAACGGTCTGCCTTAACGTTCCCTTAAGCCACACGCTGGCACCCTGACAATACTATTTATCGGGGTGATTTTATGCGATTCAAACAATTGGGATTCGGCGCCTTCGCCGTCGCAGCGATACTGTTACTGGTCAGCCGTGTCGGGGTAGCGTCGGACTTTCTTCCTGTCGAGGAGGCGTTCAAACTAAAGGTTACGACGGAAGGGCAGAACCTGGTCGCTCGTTGGGATGTGGCGCCAGGGTACTACCTGTACCAGGAGCGCCTCGACATCACGCCAAACGAGGAGGGTACCGAGCTTGGTCCGGCCCAGTTCCCAGATAACGGCGCAATGATAGATGACCCGACCTTCGGAGAACAGCTTGTTCACTATGAGTCAGCGTCGCTGATCAGGTCGATTGTCGGCGCCCCGGCCGATGAACTCGAGCTGGAAGTCACCTGGCAGGGGTGTGCTTCAAGCGGCCTTTGTTATCCACCTCAAACCAAAACCGTCGAAGTGGCTGCCCCAAATGCGCCTGTGGGGGCAGCTGGCACGCTTCAGAACAAGCCCGGCGCTGCCGACGGTGAGTCGAAGGTCACCCGGGCCGAGTTGTCTGGCAGCAGTGCCAACGGCATTGCCGGGTTGCTCCAGAATGCGCCCTGGGGCTGGATGTTGCTTACGTTTTTTGCGCTGGGTATCGGTCTGACCTTTACGCCCTGCGTGCTGCCGATGATCCCCATTCTGTCGGGCATTATCGTCGGACAATCCACTCGCCCCTCCACGGCCAGAGCCTTTGCTCTCTCCCTCACCTACGTACTCAGTATGGCCGCCACTTACGCCCTGGCAGGCGCGGCCGTCGGCCGCTTCGGGGCACAAGCCAACCTTCAGGCGTGGATGCAGCAGCCGGTCGTTCTGGGGGCCTTTGGGGTCGTTTTCATACTCTTGGCGCTGTCCATGTTTGGGCTTTTCCAACTTCAACTGCCCAGTGGTATTCGGGATCGACTGGATCGCTTCAGTCAACGTCAAAAAGGCGGGCATTTGGCGGGCGTCGGTGTGATGGGCGCGCTCTCCGCATTGATCGTTTCTCCCTGCGTATCGGCTCCCCTGGCGGGTGCTTTGATTTATGTGTCGGCTACCGGCGATGCCACTCTGGGTGGTTTGGCGCTATTTGCGCTGGGCCTGGGGATGGGCGTGCCTCTTCTGGTAATAGGAACGCTGGGCAACCGAATACTGCCTAAAGCCGGCAACTGGATGAACATCGTCAAGCAAACCTTCGGGGTCATGTTGTTAGCGGTCGCGCTCTGGCTGGTTCAGCGCCTATTGCCCACCCCATTGGCAATGGCCCTGTGGGCGTTACTGGCAATCGGCGTAGGCCTTCATCTGGGCGCCTTGCAGCGGCAAACCAGCGGTTGGGCCCGCTCTCTGCAAGCCTTGGGTATGTCAGCCGTTCTTTGGGGAGCATTCCTATTGGTGGGTGCGGCCCAGGGGCAGGGCAGCCTGACTCAACCGCTTGCGGGAATGACCACACCCGGTGGCGTGGCCAGCACGGAATCGCAAGCCGATACCCACTCATTTGAGCGCATAAAAACCGCAGAGCAGTTGCGGACGCTCCTCAACAGTGGGGAGCCGGTCATGCTCGACTTCTATGCCGACTGGTGTATCAGCTGTATCACCATGGAAGAAGAGATCTTCAGTCAGCCAGAAGTGCAGGAGCTACGCACGACCATTCGATTCGTTCAACTGGATATCACGGAGTTTGATCAGGAGCATCAGAAAATACTGGATAAGTTGGGACTTGTCGGTCCTCCCGCCGTCCTTTTCTTTTCCGCTGCGACCGGTTCTGGAGAGGCCGGTTACGAAAAGGCCAGCGAGATACGAGAAGCACGCCTCGTCGGGGAGGTGGGGTACGGAGAGTTCATGGCAACAATAGAGCAGCAGGTACTGCCAGAGGTAGCGGATACCGGTCGGGCTCAAGCAACGGCCAAGTAAAGCTGTACCACATCAGTACGCTCGCCTGCGGCGAACGCACTGATACGGGCTGCTACAGGGAAAGACTATGAAGTCACCCCTGCTGGCTGAAGGACATCTGCTCGCAATACTCTTTGAGCTTGTCGGGCAGGTCTGTCGGACAGATGCCACATTGTTTGTTGCCGGGAACGGCGTAATCGATAAACTTGGGGTAGGGCAGATTGAGGTTCTCCATAATAGACTGGAATTCCTCAAGCGTAATTTCCCGGTTCAGCCGCTCATTCCGGTCCTTTTCCTGGGCAATGGTGGACACCCGGCGCTGCTTGTAGTCATGGGCGGGGTAAACCAGATAATCATCGGGCAGGGCAAAGAGCTTTTCTTTGACGCTCCGGTACAGGGACTCCGCATCGCCATTCTGAAAGTCCGTGCGCCCGCAGCCCTCAATCAACAGGGCATCACCCGTGAAAATCCGGTCCTGAAACACATAGGCGAAGTGGCCATCGGTGTGGCCGGGCGTGTGCATGGGGTCGAGCCGGATGCTACCCACCTCAAAGGGCACTCCCTCTTCGATGCCCAGGTCAGTGCAGTCCAGACGCTCGATGGCCGGTGTGACTATTTTGCTTCCGGCCTTGTTTCTCAGCTCCAGTGCCGAGGTAATGTGGTCGGCGTGAATGTGAGTGTCAACGGTATAGGCCAGCGTCATTCCCAGCTTGGACACCTCCTCCAGGTCGCGCTCAATTGAGTTGATCACGGGGTCGACCAGCACCGCTTGCCCTGTGTCCTCGCAACCGAGGAGGTAGGTGTAAGTGCTGGAGACCGGTTCGAACAGTTGGCGAAAAATCATTTTCTGTCTCCTTCAAGATGATAGGGTGGTTACTCGTCTGGTTTCAAAGTCTGAACGGCCTCTTCGGCCGACAGAAATACTTTTCCCGGCGACAGCCATTCTTCGATGCCAAAATGCGCCAGTCGATCCATGACCGGGCCTTTCACTTCAGCGAGGTGAAGACTGATCCCCGCCCGGTGCAGGCTGTCGGCCAGTTGCTCAAGCGCTTCCAGTGCACTGTAATCAATCGTGTTCATTGCACTGCAGATGATGACCAGGTGCTTCAGCTCTGGATTGTCCGCTACCTGCTCCGCAACCAGATCATCCACATAGCTGATATTGGCAAAGAACAGGCTTCGGTCGACCCGCAACAGTAACAGGCCCGGCCATGTTTCCACACTGTGCCGTTTGACGTTACGGAAGTGCTGTGTGCCGGGGATCCGACCCACAACAGCCACATGCGGCCGGCTGCTGCGCCACAAAAACACACCGACTCCCATGATGACGCCCAAGAGCAAACCCATTTCGATGTCGAACAACAGAACGCCGCCGAAAGTCACCAACAAGGTGAGTGCATCCGCCTTGTCGTAGCGCCAGGCGTTCACGAAACCGCGCCAGTCAAGCAGGGACGCTACCGCAACGACGATGATTGCCCCTAAAGCGGCCTTGGGCAGATGGTAGAACAGTGGGGTGAAGAAAAGCGCAACCAGCGCGACCAGAACGGCCGTGACAATCCCCGCCAGTTGGGTTCTGGCTCCGGCCGAAAAATTGACGGTCGACCGACTGAAGCCACCCGCGACCGGCATGCCCCCGGCGAAAGCCGCCGCCATATTGGACGCCCCCAGAGCGATCAGCTCCTGATTGTTATCGATCTTCTGACGACGACGAAACGCCAGCACCTTGGCCACGGAAATGCTCTCAACATACCCGATCAGGCTGATCATGAGCGCCGCCGGCAGCAGATCCGCCACCCGGTCCAGGCGCAGAAAATCCAGGCTGGGGGAGGGGAGTCCCTGGGGCAGCGCACCCACAACGGCCACGCCTTTCTGCTCTAGCTGAAGTATAGCCACACAGACGGTCAGCAAAGAAATCACTACCAGTGGACCGGCGCGAGACGTCAAAACAGCCACGCTTTCGCTCGCTCCGGTGCGCATCAACAACGACACAAAAGGACGGCGTGATAGCAGCAGCAACGCGATACCGACAGCACCCAAGGTCGCTGTGATAGGATCGAGCCCCGGAAGATGAGTAGCGACTTTGTACACCGTCTCCAGGCCTGAACCGGTAGAGGGCACTGAAATTGCCAGCAGGTTTCCCAGTTGACTCAGAATAATCAGGAGAGCCGCACCGCTGGTAAACCCGGATAGCGTGGGATGACTGATAAAGTTCACCAGCACATCCAGGCGCAATAGCGCCATCATCAGCAGAAGCACGCCGCTCATGGCAGCCAACAAGAGCGCATCGGCCAGGTACGCCTCCGCACTTGAGGAGGCCAGCGCATTGGCGACCAGCAGCGCTGCCACGGACACCGGCCCCACGGACAGGGTGCGACTGGTGCCCAGCAACGCATATATGAGGGGCGGCAAGATGCTGGCGTAGAGCCCGACCTGGGGCGGCAAGCCCGCGAGGGTGGCATAAGCCATTCCCTGAGGCACCAGCAACACGGCCGTGATAAAGCCTGCCAGGACATCGGCAGGCAACGTGCGCCGGTCATAGCTCGCCAACCAGCTCAAGGCGGGGACAAACCGCTTCAGTGCGTCTGCTCTCATGAAGAACTCAATAGTTCGTGATTCCTGTATAAAGCATCACTATAGACGCGCAGCCGCCAAATCCCAAGGAAACAACGGCATTATCCACGGCCTGGCCCATTGGCGCTGCGGCCCCAATCTTGTGATATGATGATTAATGTGCCATATTGAATGTGCTATGAAGGGCCAGGCGATTTCTCGGCAAAAGCCAGCGGCGGTAGGGCCAGAACCAACTAAAATAAATATATGACAAAACTTAACGACACATCGAGAAGGCCGAGCAGTCGCTTCGGGCCGGGGCTCGGCACTGAAACCACGGTTCTGGTGTTGGCCCTGCTGACACTGGCGTTAGTTGCCTGGCAGCATTGGGGGATGAATCTCAGCCTGCCGATATCGTCGCTGGAAGGCAGCCTCGGGTGGGTTGAAGATGACAGCCCCGAAAAAGGCAACTCCATCGTCGATTACCAGCAGAACGATGCCTATCATATGCAGTGCGAAATACGCAGTGCCATTACTTACCCCTACTGCAATTTATTTACCGCCCTGAACAGGGAAGAGAGAGGTATTGATCTTAGCCAGTATAAAACGTTGCATCTGGACTTGGCGCACCAATCTTCTACCCGGGACAGTCTCAGGGTATACCTCAATCATTTCTTCAGACCGGAGGAGCAGGTCTGGTTTCCCTATAAGAGCAACCAGCAAGTGATCAATCCCCGTGAGGGACGCCACACCTACACACTTGAATTGGATGAGTTTTACGTCCCGGCCTGGTGGGTGTACGCAAGCGATTTGCCTCCCGAGCAGACCAAACCACAACTGACCAACGTTCGTCACATGGTTCTGTCTACTGGGGACAGCTCAATTCCGAGAGAGGTCAGCGTTATTCTTCACAGCGCCGAGTTGCGCGGCAAATGGCTGTCCGCCAACCAGCTCTATCGCGGCCTCCTGTGGGCCTGGATGCTGTTGTCGCTGGTGTATTTTTCCTACCGTGCCATCCAGTATAGCCGGCAAGCCAAGTCAAAAAGTGCGGAGGCCGAACAGCTTCGCTCTCTGAACCGGCTACTGGACCTGAAAAGCCAGCGGTTTAAAAAAATGGCTATTCATGACAACCTGACCGGGTTGTACAACCGGGCTGGCATGCGCACTCACCTTAAGGAGGCCGTCGCAGACTACAACACCAAGCAGACTCCGTTCTCTGTGCTGATGTTGGATCTGGATCATTTCAAGCACATCAACGACACTTATGGTCACGAAGAAGGTGATCGGATTTTGAAAGAGTTTGCCCGGGTGGTTTCCGACCGTTGTCGGGACAGTGATGTGCCCGCTCGATGGGGCGGTGAAGAATTTGTGGTGTTGTGCAAAAACTCCCCTGCAAAAGCGGCGGAGGTGCTGGCAGAGGACCTGTGCCGCGGCATTCGAGAAGCCGGGCTGGGCAGAGACCATCCGGTAACCTGCTCCATTGGCGTGGCGGAGGCTCGCAACAACGATGGTAAAGATGTAGCCGCACTGTTCAGAAGAGCGGATGAGGCGCTTTACCGGGCCAAGAACACTGGCCGGAATCGCGTAGCGGTGGATTGATGCTCTGGCTTAAGGAGGTACAGTATGATCGACAACCCCAAAGTGGCACTGGTCACCGGCGCCGCTCAGGGAATTGGTAGAGGCATCGTCCACTGCCTCCTCGAGCGGAACTGGCGCGTCGTGCTATTCGATATCGACGAAGCGGCCGGGCAGCAGTACCTGGAACAATTAGCCGAGGGCAGGGCAGCGACGTTTATCGCCGGTGATGTCGCCAACGAGGCCGATGTGCGCCGGTGTCTTGAGCAGACCCTGGAGTGGGGCGGTCGACTGGATGCCCTGGTCAACAACGCCGGTCTGGCCGACCCGCACTCCGGCCCAGTGGAGGAGCTGGCACTGGCCGATTGGCAGCGTCGGCTCGACGTCAACCTGACCGGGCCCTTTTTGATGGCCAAGCACGCCGTTCCGGCGCTCCGGGCCACCAGGGGCGCCATCGTCAATATCTCCTCAACCCGCGCCTGGCAATCCGAGCCGCAATGCGAATCCTACGCCGCCAGCAAAGGCGGCGTAGTGGCGCTGACACACGCCCTGGCCATGAGCCTGGGGCCGGACGTAAGGGTCAACAGCATCAGCCCCGGCTGGATCGATGTGCGCGCCCAGCAGGCCGATGCACCGGATAACCTGAAACCTCTGCCAGATAACGCCCACGCGCAACACCCCGCCGGTCGAGTGGGCAAGGCAGAAGATATCGGCTCACTGGCTGCCTACCTGGCCTCATCGGAGGCGGCCTTTATCACGGGACAGGACTTCATCGTGGACGGCGGTATGACCCGGAAGATGATTTATAACTAGGCGCTCTGTCATGATTAACACCCGGGACTAGATCGTTACCGCTTTGCAGGCCATCAGGGCGATCAAAAAAACCGGCTGTCGCCAGAGTGGCACCAGCCGGTCGATCGGGATTCTGTCTTTACATTAGATGTCCCAGACTCCGTCGCTGGCAGCATTTTCCCATTCATCCTCTTGCCAATAGCCGTCTTCATTGTCATCGTGGTAGTGAAAGGTTCCACCGTGGTACTCGTAGTGGTTCAGCTCGTCATCATCGTTGGCATCCCAGTCATCGAACAAACCCTCGTCATAGCCTGTCTCGCCGAACTCCTCCTTCGTCAAAGAGCCATCACCATTAAGATCGTAGTCTGAGTAGGTACTCCGACCGATGGCGTTGCCATGGAACTCATCCTTCGAGATTTTTTTGTCACCATTGTTATCCATGGCTTCGAACGTGACATCGTGCGCGTACAGCGAAGTGGACATCAGGGTTGCCGCTACTGCGAAAAATATTTTGTTACGCATAATTGCCTCCAGGCATTAAAAACAGGTGGTCAGGTCACTGCAATCACAGTGTCGCTTTGTCAACCCTAGAGCCATGACAAACTGTCGTCGGTTCGTTATCACACTGAACATCGAAAAAGCGGTTGAGAAAACCACGATTCAGCGGGTATCAAATAGTCAGGTAGTCAGGATGAGGTCGTAGGCGGGGAGGCCACTGTTTACATCTGGAGAATCCCTGAGTGCGTCAACGTACAGACCTTACTAGCGAAAGAGTGCAGCGTATTGAGGAGATCCAGAACCCCGTCAGGGTACGTTCAAGCGGCCGGAATACCACAGAGAGGCCTATCATGATGACCGAGGGTTGTGAACGAGAAAGAAATGCCATCATCGAATCATTGCCGGAAAAAGAAGGCCTCCGGTTTGCCGCTCTGTGCCACAAGACCTCACTCAGCCAGGGCGACATTCTGTGTGAGTCGAATCAGGATCTGCAGACAGCCTACTTCCCGACATCCGGGGTCGTTTCTCTCGCCATGGTACTTGATAGCCGGTCGCCGCTCGAATTGGGGCTAATCGGCCGCGACGGCATGCTCGGAGCCACATTATCACTGGGCACCTTTGCCGCGCCAATGCGCGCCGTAGTACAAGTTTCTGGCACCTCCCTGATGATGACGACAGCACAACTGGAACAGGAGCTGCGCGCCAGCCCGCAGCTGCTGGAGGCGGTGCATCACTACGAGTTCCGGCTGATGATGCAGACTTTACAGACCGCTGCCTGTATACATTTTCACGAGATTGAGCCTCGCCTGGCTCGGTGGCTGCTGATGACCCAGGAGCTGAGCCTCGCCGATACGGTTCCACTCACCCATATACAGCTTGCCCATGCGTTGGGAGTGCAACGAAGCGGAGTAACGATCGCCGCCGGCTCCCTGCACCGGCGTGGGCTGATCAGCTATTCACGTGGCGAAATACGCATTCTCGATCATGCGGGGCTTGAATGCGCGGCATGCGAATGCCATGCCAGCCTGATCAACCGGTACCGTGTGGTGTTCGGGAAGGACCCGGAACCGAAGCCTGAATTACCGTCGAAAATGTCCACCGGGATTCTACAATCAACTGATTGAACACGTACTCTTGGCGCACCTTCGATTGTGCATTGCGAATGGCTACTTCACGATAATCCGGTTCGTGACAGTGTCTATATCGCTGTTTCCCCGCACCAGATCTTCCGCCCGTTGTCGCTGTGAGGCCGTTTCCACGAAGCCTTCCAGCAAGATGCGATTCTGCTCGATCGTGACGTTGAGGGCGGATCCGGCCAGGTCCTGCGCCTCAAGCAGGACGGCCTTAAGTCGGACCGCCTCCCTGGTTTCCTGCGGTGGCGCATCGGGGAATGGCCCCCCGTCAAAAACGGCGCAGCCGCTGGTCAGCAATAGGCACAGCAGCAGGTAACGCGGGTCAGCCTTCATCATTGTCAGCCTTAGCTTTGTTTTCCGATGTCTCATCGATGGCCTCAAGAGAACGACTCACCAAGCCGTTACAGTACCCGAGCCCGTCATCACTGGTACCAAGGTCCAGCACCGGCAAAAGAGCGGCAATCGGGGCGGCCACGGCGGCCAGAACGGCACTGCTGGCCGCCTGCAAGCCGAGGTCGCTCGCCTGCACTCCGAGATCCGGGTTATTGAAGGTGCCCCCGAGATGAAGTGGACTACTCGCGGACAAAGCGCTGACATCCTTCGGGTGAGTAAAAATGGTGACGTCAAGGCGCTCATTGTTGAGATTAATGGTTCCTGTGCCGGTAAATCGGGTATCCGCCGTATCAACTGCCAGCGTCTCGACCCTGGCGACCCCGTCCCGGGTCTGCAGATCAATGTAGGCGCAATCGATGGGGACAGAGTCCGTGTCCCCCAGCCAAACCAGAAAGGACTCGGCGAGATCCAGCCCGGCCATTTCGACCAACAGTGCATCCAGTTTGCCCTGGGTCATCAGCATGACCAGCCCGCCGTCTGCGGAGCCGAGCAGTTCGGCAAAGGAGTTACCGGCCACCCAGAACTTTCCCTGACCACCCACGATACCAACGCTCTCACCGACCAGGGGCAAATTGCGAAACGCCCGTTGCAGGTTGACGGCTTGCACGTCTACTTTAAGGGTGCCATTTGGAGTCGTCGGTTTCGTGTCGAGGACCAGAGTGAAGTCAATCTCGCCGTCACCGATGCCAAAACTCACCGGTTCAAACCTCGCGCGCCCGCCTTCAAGCTCAAAGTCGAGAGCAAAATTGCTAAAAGGTATATCCGCCGCCCGAACGTCCTTTGCCCGGTAATGGATATCAGCGGAGACCGCTTGCCAGGCGGATGTAACCAGAGGTCGGTCCGGCAGTACAAACCGGTCCTCGGCCGAGGTCCCGGCAGAGCCTTGGCCTACCTCCGCACCTGTCAAGAAGCCAAGATCCACCAGATCCAGGGACCTGGAGTTTAAATCCCCGGTGAAGTGAGGCGGTTGTGTGGCGGTATCAAAAGCGATTCGGCCGCTCACGTCACTGTCACCGACAGTGCCTTCGATATGGCTGAATGACCATCGTTGGTCCTTGAGCGTCAGGCCGCCGATTAAGGCATACGGCGGTAGGTTGGGCAGTGGTACGCCCAAAAGGCGGCTTAAACGATTGGGGTTGGGACCTTCCAGTTCGAGCGCGAGATCAAGCCCCTTTAGGGCCAGGGGCTGCTGCACGGTGCCCTGCGCATGGATAAGGCTGTCGACCATGTTGCTCGACAACTCAAGAGCGTAGGGTCGGTCAGGAAGCCGGGCTGCCAACAGAGGGTCACCACGGAACTGAAGCGAAAAAGGTGAACCGTCATACCGGCCTTCGCCGTCAATATGAAAGGCCTGGTCACCGGTGTCCATTCCCCGGGAATGGAGGTTGAGCGTTATCTTCGTGTCGGCCTTCGGATCGGTAAAGGTCAGCCAGGACGGATCGAAAGTCAGCCGGCCAATGTACTGCAGTAACAGGTCGTTCCTCTGGTCGACGGGCAGCGTTTCGATTGCGCCCAGGTGGAGTTCCCCGGAGAGCTTGCCCAGGCGCTCTTCGAGGCGGGTGAAGGTGCGGCCGAACCGACTCAGGGCAATCGCCTCGAAGTTGGCATCCAGGGTTCCGGTGGCAGGCGAATTGGTTGCATCCAGTGTCAGCGAGCTCTCCCAACGACCTCCAGCCACATTAAACTCCAGCGGTTCGACCTTGAGCTCACCCGAGTCCATATTGGCGACCAGCCGTAAGTCCTTCAGTTCCGGCGTATCCGGCAAAACCAGGGTGTCCGCACGCAGGTTCAGTTGGCCGTTTAGTGCACGCAGGGCCGAGAGGGGTGAACGGTCGGTTGCTCCGGCACTTTCCCCTGAATGCGCCTCTGAAAGCGCCTCTGAATGCGCCCCTGTCGGTTCGCGTTTTCCCATGAACTGGGAGAGTTTAATCCGACCGGCCTGAAGATCAACGTTTACCTCGGGTCGATTCCCACTACGTTCCGCACGACGGAAGTGAACCTCACCGCTCAGTTCGGTGACTCCTATGCGGCCATTGAGGGCGTTGGCGGACCAGAGCTTCCCGTCACGACTCAGGCGGCCGGACAGCCGGAACTCGGGCAGAGGCGGCAATGTGGCTCCGGTCCAGGCCTCCAGATCCTGTCCGCCATCGCCCTCCAATAGCAGGTTACCGGCAAAGCTATTGGGCGTCAGAAGCGCGCCCAGTCGGGTGTCGCCCCAGATAAGCAGCTCGCCGCTCTGTGCCTGGGCCTGCAAACCATAGTCCGTCAGATCGTCCGCCAACTGGGGCAGGGGAGCCCCCTCGATGGTCATGTCCAGTGGCTTGCCCCGGAACGGCCCGTTCACAGTAAGTGCGGGAATGGGGGGCTTTCCAACTTCTTGGAGGGTTAGCTCCAGGTGAGTGGCGGCGCCCGACTCATGCTCTTTCGTCCGGTAGGATGCCTTCGCCACACCAATATCGACGTGCTCCAGCAGGGTCCTCAGGGTCAAGGAAGGGGACTGCTGGATTTTATCAAGAGCCAGGTCCAGCTCGGCCGAAACGATCTGGCCGGGTAATTCAGTTAAACCCAATGCCCGCAGGTCGATACTCTGTAAGTCGATGTTATGCAGGTCTAGCCGGGTCTCCAGGGTGATGAATTCAGTGTTACTGATCAGGCGGGCAGACGCTTCGCCCTTACCCGATGCCACCGAAAAGTTCAGGGCTTCCAGTACAAATTCGTTGAGGCCGAGGCGAATACTGGCCTCGACATTGTTGAATGTAGCCGGTTTCAGGATAATCTCGCTGACGGTCAAACGAATCTCTCCCGCCAAGCTCGGCAGCACGGGTATCGAGAGAGTGGTGGGCGCCGCCGACCGGGATTGGGGCAGTGTTACGAGAATATTGCTGACGTTAATCGAGGGCGAATGGAGCTTGCCGGTCACTACCGTCTGGGTGGCACCGGCATCCACACCAAGGTTACCGGTAATGAGGACCTCGTCCACCTGCGCCTGAATATCACGTAACCGCCACCCGCTACCGGTAAATCCCGGATCCACGGTGGCCGAAAGCTTGAGTGGCACAACCTTCTGTTCGTCAGCAATCCCCAGCCTGGCTTCGGCGTCCAGGAAGAACTGTTGACCGAAGTTGGTCAGCGAGGGTTCAATTTCCAGGTGATCAATGGTGAGCATTTGCGGGTATTGCGCCCCGTCAGGGTTAGCCAGTCTGAGCCCGCTTAGCGACAGCTGAGGGTAGGGCAGCAGACTCACCGACACATCTCCGGTGATCTTCATTTCGCGACCGGTTGTCGTTTCAATGTGCTCGGTGATGGGCCCCTTCAGGAAATTCCACGACATCAGTTCAACGATCAGAACCAGGACGACCAGCAGCACAGTAAAGGCTGCCAGCCCCCATCCCAGAACCCTGAACAGGGTTGGCAAGCGCGCGCGATCACTATTATTACCCATGGGTACTGTGGACGCGAAGTATGGGCGAAAGCTCACCTGACATTGACGGGCCGAAGATGAGGTTCCCGCTGCATGAATAGATTGTTGTTGGCTTCATTATGGAATGCTTCGAGTATTTCCCGACTTTCTGATCGCGATCCGGTGCACTTGGTCATCCCTGAATCTGTTTTCGCTGAATCCTTCATATTGGAGTTACAGGAAACTGCCGTCTGTTCGGTTACGCACCGAATACCCAAAAGTTCGCCCGGACGGTACAATGCGAGCCAATCCACTTTAACCAGCATTGATGATCTATGAGTAGGGGGCCTTGTCATGAGCGACACCCGGATCTGCCCCTGTGGCAGCCAAACCGCCTATGAGCGCTGCTGCGGTCGATACCATGCGGGAGAACCACCGCCCACACCGGAGGCACTGATGCGCTCGCGCTTTAGCGCCTTTGTGCAAAACAAGGGCGATTACCTACTGGCCACCTGGCATCCGTCGACGCGTCCCAGGGACCTGGATTTGGCCGATAGCCCGGATTGGGTGGGATTGCAGGTGTTAGCGAGTGACGCGAGCGGTGACCAGGGCCATGTCCACTTCAAGGCGTATTACCGCGCGGGCGAGCAATGGCGATTTCTGGAGGAGCACTCAGAGTTTGTGCGGGAATCGGGGCATTGGTTTTATGTCAGCGGTAAGACCCGGGACCAAAGCTTCAAACCCAGGCGCAACGATAGCTGCCTGTGCGGCAGTGGGCGCAAGTTCAAAAGGTGTTGTGGTTAAAGCACTTATAAGGGTTACCGGTACCGGCGGCTACGTTATTTCATTGTTCGATACGGCAACATTTCCTTGTGCTGCGAGAGGAAGGCCAAGTCATCCACTGCGATCCATCATGCCAGGTACTCCATATTCAGAAAGCTCCTCGGGTAAATCCCACACGAAGTAAATTTGGTTATTACACACCCTCCACTCGATACAGTTCGGTGCCACACGGACAGCACTGTTTGAATTCGGTATATTGCTGGGGAAAAACCAAATTGAGCCAGGAGGATTTCATGCGTTCCATCATTGCATTAGCTTCATTCGCGTTGTTGCTGTCAGCCTGTGGCGAGTCGTCCACGTCCCCCTCAACACCCTCGACCTCGTCGCCAGAGTCGCCTGCGTCGTCGTCTTCGAATTCCCCAGACAAAGAGTCCGCCAGCACTGAAGGACAGCCTGTTGCCCAAACAAGCGGCGGATCCGGAGATCCGGCCCAAGGCGAGGCATTGTTCAAGCAATCGGAGATTGCAGGCACACCTGGCTGCGCCGTGTGTCATTCGCTGGAGCCCGGTGTTCGCATGGTCGGACCTTCTATGGCGGATGCCGCGACGGTCGCAGCTGGAGCGGTTGAAGGGATGTCGGCCGAGGACTTTCTCAGTCAGTCGATTGTTGAACCTGATGCCCATATAAGAGAGGGTTTCACGTCAGGTATGATGTTTCAGGATTACGGCGACACGCTTTCCGCGCAGCAAATCGATGATCTCGTTGCATTTCTGATGACGCAAACCTGATCAAGGATGCGGGGCAGGGTGGTGATGCCGATCGCCTCCTTGAGGTTTCGACGCCGACTGCTTATAGAAGGATATTGAGTCGATTGAATTTGAAGTTTGGTGCGATCGCGAACAGACACCGGGCTGGAATAAGTTGATCATGCAGTTTCCTCGGGATTCGTGAAAATGTGACATCTTCACAATCCTGACATTTAGACCGTAATAGGAAAACCAAGGAAACTTTCATGAACAGAATCAGCTCTACCGCACTTACTCTATGCCTTCTCGGTTCACTGCCACTCGTAGCATCTGCACAAACCTCAGGTTTCGGGCCAGAAGAGGGCGACAGGGAATTCTCCATATCCGGAACCGGCAGCGGCGATCGCAATTTCGACAGCGGCAGCTTTGGCCTGACTGGCGACCTGGGCTGGTATTTGAACGACAGCATGGTTGCCGGCGTCCGGCAGAGCGTTAACTACGCCAGCATTGAGGGTGAAAACCTCGTGGACGACTTCTGGAATGGCTCAACCCGCGGCTACTTGAACCATCACTTCATGACCGATCGGGCGAGACCATTCGTCGGTGCCAGCCTAGGCGGTGTGTACGGTGATGGCATTGAGAACAGCGCCTTTGCCGGGCTGGAAGTGGGCTTGAAGTATTACGTGCAGACGAAAACCTATTTTCTCGCTCGCGCCGAGTACCAATTTCTCTTTGATAGCACTGATGATGCCACCGACGCGTTCCAGGACGATGGGGCCTGGGCTTACACGGTAGGTCTTGGCTACAACTTTTAAACCACCTGTAAGCGCGGCAAGGCTTACCGCATGCTGCCAGACGCCCTAAGCGTCTGGTCGATGCGTCAGCTCGTCGGCGTTGTCCTGGAGTTGATCTAGGCGCCCAACGCCGACGAGTCTCTTTTATCAGCGATGCCTGTCCCCCAAAATGTATTGTCGCTTCCGTCGAATACCCCAAACCCATCAAGGGAGTTCTCCAATGAAAATGCAGCGTATCGAAACACCGGGAATCGCACATTACGCTTACCTCATCGCGGACGGCGCTCAGGCCGCTCTTTTTGACCCGGGGCGCTTCGTTGAACCGTATTTCGAAGCGGCTCGAAACCTGGGCGCACGCATTACCCACATCGTGGAAACTCATCGTCAGGAAGACTTTGCCATGGGTTCCGCGTATTTGGCAGAACAGACCGGCGCTAAAATAGTCAACGGGAATTTTGACACCTTCGAACATGGTGAAATGCGGTTGAATGACGGCGACACGTTTACCGTCGGCGAGCTCACCATCAAGGCTCTGCACACGCCCGGCCATACACCGGAAAGCATGAGCTATGCGGTGTACCCGCCCAGCGATGAGGCCTGGTGTGTGCTCACGGGTGATGCTCTGTTCTATGGAACGACCGGCCGTACAGATCTTCCTGACGCGGATAAAGCCGTGGAAAATGCCGGTCTTTTGTACGATGTCGTTCAAGATAAACTCGCGAGCCTGCCGGATACCACTCTCGTATTACCTGCGCACGGGCCGGGTTCAGTGTGCGGCAGCGGCATGGCGGAAAAACCGTTCTCCACCATTGGGGAGGAGAAGCGCTATAACGAAGTATTCACTTTGAATCGGGACCAGTTTTCCCGCAAAAAGGGCGGCGAACGCAACCCGCGGCCTCCGTTCTTTCGGATAATGGAGCGGGTGAATAAAAAGGGCGGTCTTCCTCCACTGGCTCGGACCGAAGCCGTTCCGCTACTGAGCGCCGCTGAGTTTGCCGAGCAGAGCCAGGAGAAGCTGGTAGTCGATACTCGTGAGCCCGAAGGTTTTGCCGGAGGGCATCTCACCGGGAGCCACAGTATTTGGTTCGGGGGGCTCCCTGTTTTTGGAGGATGGGTCGGGGACGAGAATACCTCTATCTTTCTGGTCACGGACCGTACTGAAGACGTTTATGGCGCCGCGAAACACCTTGCCCGCATCGGCATCGACCACGTAGACGGGGCGTTAACTGGTGGTTTCGGTACCTGGCGTAGTTCAGGCAAACCCATTGAAGCCTCCGGAACCATTACCCCCGAAACGCTTAAAGAATACCAGCGCGAGCTCCAGGTGCTGGATGTGCGCGAGGAGGATGAGTTTGCAGGTGGCCACATTCCCGGAGCGCTCAATATGTACGTAGGATACCTTGCTGAGCGACTGAAAGAGTTGCCGCTGGAAAGGGATCGCCCCGTGGTAGTCACCTGCGGCGTTGGCCACCGCGCCGGGCTTGGCGTCAGTATTCTGCTCAGGGCCGGCTTTACGGACGTACGGAATCTATTGGGAGGTATGAAAGCCTGGAAAGCCCTTGAGCTACCGCTGGAGGACTGATTGTGGAATATACAGTGACAGAGTTTACTCCCTGGCTGGGCCTGCTGGGGGGAGCCATCATCGGCTTGTCATCGGGTCTGTTGTTATTGCTCATTGGCCGGATCGCGGGAATCAGCGGCATTGCTTCCGGGCTGATCAGCACCAAGATGTCCGAAATTGACTGGCGAGTGGCCTTCATTTTCGGGCTACTGGTCGCCGCCGTCGCGTTTCCGTTGATCAGCGGAGCGCGACTGCCGGTCGACATTCAGGAGAATTGGCAGGTAATGCTATTGGGCGGTTTTCTAGTGGGATTTGGCACACGCATGGCCTCGGGGTGTACAGCGGGGCACGGTATTAGCGGGCTGTCGAGATTATCATTTCGTTCTTTGGCCGCCACCGCCACCTTCTTTGCAACCGCAGCAATGACCGTCTGGCTGGTTAGGCATGGTTTGAAATGATGATTTACTTTATTTCCTTTATCTGCGGTATTCTGTTCGGTCTCGGGCTGATAGTTTCCGGCATGATCAATCCCGCAAAAGTCATGAATTTTCTCGATGTGGCAGGGCAGTGGGACCCCACGCTGGCGCTCGTATTTGCCGGGGCCCTCGCCACCGCAATTCCCTTCTATCAATGGAGCCTGCGTCGGCTCAGTAAACCTGTCTTCACGGGTTCGTTCAAAGTGCCGAGCAACAAGGCGGTCACGGAACCTGTCAACCTGATTCGGACAGTTGCTTAGCCAGTTAATGTAGATTTGTTCGCCGTGT